>NZ_PSWK01000009.1:0-127943 GCF_002932735.1 Rathayibacter sp. AY1B7 | reverse complement strand
TCCGCACGGAAGACGCCCGCGTTCTGCAGCCGGAAGAGGGCGAGGCCGAGGAACGACGCGTCCGCGTAGGGGCTCCGGCCGCTCGGCCGCGCGGGAGACCGCGATGCCGTCGAGGACTGCGAGGAGAAGCGCCGCGTCGTCGGCGCCGAACGACGCTGCGGGATGCGCGGCGCGCAGCAGCTCCAGGACGACGTCCTCCGTGCGCGACCAGCCGGCGGTGTGGATCGCGCGGATCTCCGGATCGGTGCCGGCGCGGGAGGCGAAGGCGGTCCACACGATCGCGTCGGGGACGTCCTCGTCCGCGACGCACGCGATCTCGTCGCAGAAGACGCGCAGCCGCACCTCGGCCGAGGGTTCGGCCTCCAGGCGGCTCCGCATCCGCTCGCGGAAGCGCTCCTCGACCCGGGCCATCGCGCCGGCCAGCAGCGCCTGCTTCGTCGGGAAGTGGTGCTGGACGGCCCCCACCGAGACGCCGGCCTCGGCCGCGACGGTGCGGATGCTGAGGTGCTCCGCCCCGCGGGTCGAGAGGACGGCGACGACCGCCGAGAGGATGTCGCTCCTGCTCTCGCGCCGATCCGGCATGGCGTCCCTCTCGTTCGACTGCTCGAGCAGGCTACGCTCTCGGACATGACCAATACGACCGTATTGCCACCCCGTGCCGGAGCCGGCCGCCGCATCGCGACCCTGGACGTCGTCCGCGGTGTCGCGATCATCGGGACCCTCGGCACGAACATCTGGATCTTCTCCCACCCCTGGGGGATGCTCGGACTGCTCTCCGTCCCGGTGACGCCGGAGACCTCCTCCTCCGCCGGGACTGCGCAGCTCCTGCTGATGGCGCTGGCGCAGGGCAAGTTCCTCGCCCTCCTCTCCCTCGCCTTCGGGGTGGGCCTCGCGATCCAGCACGCCTCCGCGGTCCGGCGCGGGACGCGCTGGCCGGGCCGCTACCTCTGGCGCGCGACGCTCCTCCTCCTGGACGGCGCGGTCAACTACGTGCTGATCGCGGAGTTCGACGTCCTCATGGGATACGCCGTCACCGGAGCGGTCGTCGCCTGGCTGCTGCTCACCCGGCCGACGACGCAGCGCCGCGTGATCCTCGTCTGCGGCGCTCTGCACGTCGTCCTGATCTCGGCGCTCGTGGCGCTCGTGGCGCTCGTGGCGGCGAGTCCGGACGGTGCCGGACAGGGGCCGACCGGCCGGAGCCCCTACGCGGACGCGTCGTTCCTCGGCCTCGCCCTCTTCCGGCTGCAGAACGCGGGCGTCTTCCGTGCGGAGCCGGTGCTCATCGGGCTCCTCAGCCTCGCGATGTTCCTCCTCGGCGCGCGCCTCCATCGGGCGGGGGTCCTCGCCGCCGAGGGCGCGTCACTCCGCCGTCGCCTGATGGTCCTCGGCGCCCTCGCCCTCCCCGTCGACCTCGCGCTGGGCGTCGGGGGGAGCGCCGCCGGTCTGCTCGCCGAGCGCTACCTCGTCGCGCCCCTGGTCGGGCTCGGCCTGCTCGCGGCCCTCGCCGAGGCCTGCCTCCGCCGGGGCGCCGAGGGCTGGGCGGCACGACGGGCGCGGGAGGTCGGCCGGGTCGCCCTGAGCGCCTACCTCCTGCAGAACCTGCTCGGCGGCGCCCTCTTCTACGGCTGGGGACTCGGGCTGGCGGTGACCGCCGCGCAGTGGCGCGTCCCGGCGACCGTCGGAGCGTTCCTGCTCATCGCGGCGGTCGTCGTGCTCGCGGCGCACCTGTGGCTGCGCCGGTTCGAGCTCGGTCCGGTGGAGTGGCTCTGGAAGCGGGGCGAGCGGATCGGTGTCCGCGCGCCCCGCTGACCGGAGGGGGACCTACGCGAGGAGCTCCGCGACGCCGGTGCGCAGGGCGGCGAGGCGGGACGAGACGGCCGACCGGCGGGCGTCGGCGTCGGAGTCGTGCGACCAGGCGTCGAGGTAGAGCTTGACCTTCGGCTCCGTGCCGCTCGGGCGCGCGATGAGACGGGCACCGTCCAGGGAGAAGCGGAGCGCGTCGGTCGGGGGCAGCGCGCCGCCCTCGGCGAGCAGGTCCTCGCTCCGCTCGACGGCGAGCCCGCCGATCGCGGTCGGAGGCGTCGCGCGCAGTCCGGCCATGATCCGGCCGATCTCGGAGAGGTCGGTGACGCGGAGCGAGATCTGCTCCGATCCGAAGAGCCCGAACCGCTCGGCGAACGACTCCAGCTCGTCGTCGATCGTGCGCTCCTCGGCGGCGAGCGCGCTCGCGAGGGAGAGGAAGGCGAGCGCGGCCGAGACGCCGTCCTTGTCGCGGACCGTCCCGGGGTTCACCAGGTAGCCGAGTGCCTCCTCGTAGCCGAAGACGAGGTCGGGGACGCGCGAGATCCACTTGAAGCCC
The DNA here is from genome assembly GCF_002932735.1 of Rathayibacter sp. AY1B7. Classification (NCBI taxonomy): domain Bacteria; kingdom Bacillati; phylum Actinomycetota; class Actinomycetes; order Micrococcales; family Microbacteriaceae; genus Rathayibacter; species Rathayibacter sp. AY1B7. Next base: position 125,584 of record NZ_PSWK01000009.1, on the reverse strand, counting down.
GTGAGCGTCTCGGCGAAGTCGAGGCCGTAGTCGGCCGCCACGGCACCGAGGGCGGGGGAGGACACGATCGAGCAGGCGAGCGCTCCTCCGGTGCGGCCCTCGCGGCGGACCTGCTCGGCGGCGCGCCAGCCGAGCAGCGCTCCGACCTCGTTGCCGGTGAGGCGCCGGAAGCCCTCCGGGGCGGAGGCGTCGGGCACGGCGGCGGCGAAGCGGTCGGCGTCCGGGTCGTTGGCCACGATCAGCTGCGCGCGACCGGAGCGCGCGGTCGAGAAGGCGAGGTCGAGGGCGCCTGCCTCCTCCGGGTTGGGGAACGCGACCGTGGGGAACGCCGCGTCGGGCTCGATCTGCTCGACCACGACGGCCGGCTCGTCGAATCCCGCCGCGGAGAGCACCCGGTGCGCCGTCTCCCAGCCGACCCCGTGCATCGCCGTGTAGACGATGCGCAGCGGAGCGGACTGGCGGCCGACGGCTGCCGTCGCCTCGATGTAGGCGGCGACCACGGACTCGTCCGCGAGCCGGTACTCGCCGCGCGGCAGCTCCGGAACGCGCCGGTCCCGCGCGACCGCGAGGATCCGCTCGGCGATCTCGGAGTCGACCGGCGGCACGATCTGCGAGCCCTCGTCGGCGCCGCCGAGGTACACCTTGTAGCCGTTGTCCTGCGGCGGGTTGTGGCTCGCCGTGACCATCACTCCGGCGTCGGCGCCGAGGTGGCGCACGGCGAAGGCCAGCACGGGGGTGGGCAGGAGCCGGGGCAGCAGCACCGCGTCCACGCCGGCGCCCGCCATCAGCGCGGCGGAGTCCTCCGCGAAGACGCGCGAGTTCTTCCGGCCGTCGTAGCCGATCACGACCACGGGCCGCTGGACGCCCTGCGCCAGCAGGAAGTCGGCCAGGCCGACGGCGGCCTGCGAGACCAGCACGCGGTTCATCCGGTTGGATCCCGCCGCGATGGCGCCGCGCAGGCCTGCGGTGCCGAACGCCAGGCGGGCGCCGAAGCGGTCCTCGAGCTCGGCGCGGGCGGAGGCGTCCCCCGAGTCGGAGGCGGTCAGCAGGCCGACCAGCTCCTCCCGCGTCTCCGGGTCGGGGTCCTGGGCGAGCCAGGCCTCGGCGAGCTCCCGGACGTCGGCGCTCACAGGGCGCCCGTGATCCCGGCGAGCAGGCGGGCGAGGTCGTCCTCGGCGTCGCGGCCGGCCTCGAGCACCTCCTCGTGGCTGAGGGGGGTCTTCTGGATGCCGGCGGCGAGGTTCGTGATGAGCGACATGCCCAGCACCTCCATGCCCGCCTCGCGCGCGGCGATGGCCTCGAGGGCGGTCGACATGCCGACGATGTGGCCGCCGATGATCCTCGCCATCTGCACCTCGGCCGGGCTCTCGTAGTGCGGCCCGCGGAACTGCACGTACACGCCCTCGTCCAGCTCAGGACGCGTCCCCCGGGCGAGGTCGCGCAGGCGCGAGGAGTAGAGGTCGGTGAGGTCGACGAACGTCGCGCCCTCGAGCGGCGAGTCGGCGGTGAGGTTGATGTGGTCGCTGATCAGCACGGGGGTCCCGGGCGTCCAGTGCTCCTTGATGCCGCCCGCGCCGTTGGTGAGGATCATCACCGTCGCGCCCGTCGCGGCGGCGGTGCGGACGCTGTGCGCGACGCGGCGCACGCCGTAGCCCTCGTAGTAGTGGGTGCGGGCGCCGATGATCAGCGCGCGCCTGCCGGTGGGGAGCAGGACGGAGCGCAGGGTGCCGCCGTGCCCGTGCACGGCCGGCTTGGAGAAGCCGAGGATCTCGGTGGCCTCCACCGTCGCGGTCGTCTCGCCGATCGCGTCGGCGGCCTTGCCCCAGCCGCTGCCGAGGGTGAGGGCGATGTCGTGCTTCTCGACCCCTGTCGTCTCGGCGATCTGAGCGGCCGCGCGGGCCGCGATCTCGAAGGGATCGGCGTCGGGGGCGTCGAGGGGGTGCAGGGTCTGGTCGGACATCTTCCCACCCTACCGACGGGCTGCGCGGCGGCGGAGGGCGACTCCCGCGGCCGATCCGACACCCCGCGATTGGGCGAACACTCAGTGAGAGAGGACAATGGGAAGCATGGCTTACGAGTTCGAGCGCGCGCAGAGGATCGCTGTACTCGGAGGGGGGCCGGGCGGCTACGAAGCCGCCATCGCGGGAGCGCAGCTCGGCGCTGAGGTCACCCTGGTCGAGCGGGTCGGAGTGGGCGGCTCGGCCGTCATCACCGACGTCGTCCCGTCGAAGTCGCTCATCGCGACGGCGGAGGCCACCAACGCCATCGGCGAGGCCGCCGACCTGGGCGTGCAGTTCTTCACCCGCTCGGAGCAGAACAAGCCGGTGCGCCCGGACGTGGCGGTCAACCTGGCGACGGTGAACAAGCGCCTGCTCGGCCTCGCGCGCCAGCAGTCCGAGGACATGCGCGCGAACCTGGTGCACCACGGCGTGCGCATCGTCCAGGGGGACGGGCGCCTGGACGGCTCGAACGCCCTGATCGTCTCGACGGCTGCCGGCGGCGAGGGCATGGACTTCGACCGCATCGAGGCGGACACGATCGTGGTCTCGGTGGGCGCCAGCCCCCGTGTGCTCCCGACCGCGGCTCCCGACGGCGAGCGCATCCTCAGCTGGACCCAGCTCTACAACCTCAAGTCCGTCCCCGAGCACCTGATCGTGGTGGGCTCCGGCGTGACCGGCGCGGAGTTCGCCTCCGCCTACCGTGCGCTCGGCGCCCGCGTGACCCTCATCTCCTCCCGCGACCAGGTGCTGCCCGGCGAGGACGCCGACGCGGCCGCCGTGATCGAGAACGTCTTCAAGCGCAACGGCATGGTCGTGCTCTCGAAGTCGCGCGCCGACCGCGTCGAGCGGACCGAGAAGGGCGTGCAGGCCGTGCTCTCGGACGGACGTGTCGTCGAGGGCTCGCACTGCCTGATGGCCGTCGGCTCCGTGCCGAACACGGCGGGCATCGGCCTCGAGGACGCGGGGGTGCAGCTGACGGAGTCGGGGCACATCCGCGTCAACCGCGTCGCCCGCACCAGCGTCCCCTCGATCTACGCGGCCGGGGACTGCACCACGTTCCTCCCGCTCGCCTCCGTCGCCGCCATGCAGGGCCGCACCGGCGTGTTCCACGCGATGGGCGACGCCGTGAACCCGACCGAGGTGCGCAACGTCGCGGCGAACATCTTCACGCAGCCCGAGATCGCGACCGTCGGGTGGAGCCAGCGCGAGATCGAGGAGGGCATCGCGCAGGGCGAGATCTACAAGCTCCCGCTCGCCGCGAACCCGCGGGCGAAGATGATGGGCATCCGCGACGGCTTCGTCAAGCTGTTCGCGCGCACCGGCTCCGGCACCGTCATCGGAGGCGTCATCGTCGCTCCGAAGGCGAGCGAGCTGATCTTCCCGCTCGCCCTCGCCGTGGAGCACCGCCTGACCGTCGACCAGGTCGCGCGGGCCTTCACCGTCTACCCGAGCCTCACCGGCTCGATCTCGGACGCCGCGCGCGCCATGCACATCGTCACCTGACGCGCCACTCCGCCGGGCCGCGCGGGGTGCGGCCCTTCATCGGCAGAGCGCACGACCGGGAATCGCGTGCGAAGCGATTGACGGCAGCGCGACGCGACCCGCTCGGCGGTACCACTCACGTCGAGGAGCCGACCGCGCCGGGCCGCGCGGGGAGCGGCCCGGAACGGGCTCAGACGATCTGGAGGAGCACGTGTCCCGCGGGGACGGTCGCTCCGGCCGTCGCGTCGAGGCCCTTCACGACGCCGTCCTTGTGGGCGGTGAGCGGCTGCTCCATCTTCATCGCCTCGAGGACGACGACCAGGTCGCCGGTGACGACCGTGTCGCCCTCGGCGACGGCGACCTTGACGATGGTGGCCTGCATGGGCGAGGCGACGGAGTCGCCCGTGACGGTGCTGACGGAGGAGGAGCCGCGGCGCTTCGGGGAGGCGGCAGCGGCCCCGCGGGCGGGTCCCGAGCCGACCAGGTCGCCGGGGAGAGTGACCTCGACGCGGCGCCCGTCGACCTCGACGACCACGTTCCGGCGGGCCGCCGGCTCGTCGGTCGCTCCGGGCTCGCCGCTCCAGGCCGGGATCGTGTTCTCGAAGTCGGTCTCGATCCAGCGGGTGTAGATCGTGAAGGGCGCGCCGCCCTCGGGGGCGAAGGCCGGGTCCTCGACGATCGCGCGGTGGAAGGGGAGGACGGTCGGCAGTCCGGTGACCTCGAACTCGGCGAGGGCGCGGCGCGAGCGCTCCAGCGCCTGCTCGCGGCTGTCGCCGGTGACGATCAGCTTCGCGAGGAGCGAGTCGAAGGAGCCGGAGATCACGTCGCCGGCGACGACGCCGGAGTCGACGCGGACGCCGGGTCCGCCGGGGGCCTTGAAGACGTGCACCGGGCCCGGAGCGGGGAGGAAGCCGCGGCCCGCGTCCTCGCCGTTGATGCGGAACTCGAAGGAGTGGCCGCGGGGCTCCGGGTCGTCGTAGTCGAGCACGCCGCCCTCGGCGAGGCGGAACTGCTCGCGCACGAGGTCGATGCCGGTGATCTCCTCCGACACGGGGTGCTCGACCTGGAGGCGGGTGTTCACCTCGAGGAAGGACACCGTGCCGTCCTTGCCGATCAGGAACTCGCAGGTCCCGGCGCCGAGGTAGCCGACCTCCTGCAGGATCGCCTTCGAGGCGCGGTAGAGCTCGGTGTTCTGCGCATCCGTCAGGAACGGCGCGGGCGCCTCCTCGACGAGCTTCTGGTGGCGGCGCTGGAGGGAGCAGTCGCGGGTGGAGACCACGACGACGTTGCCGTGCGCGTCGGCCAGGCACTGGGTCTCGACGTGGCGCGGCTGGTCGAGGTACTTCTCGACGAAGCACTCGCCGCGGCCGAAGGCGGCGACGGCCTCGCGCGTGGCGGAGGCGAACAGCTCCTCGACCTCGTCGCGCTCGCGGGCGACCTTGAGGCCGCGACCGCCGCCGCCGAAGGCCGCCTTGATCGCGACGGGGAGGCCGTACTGGTCCACGAACTCGAGCACCTCGGCGGCGCCGGAGACGGGGTTGAGGGTTCCCGGGGCCAGCGGCGCGCCGACCTTCTCGGCGACGTGGCGGGCCGAGACCTTGTCGCCGAGGCGCTCGATGGCCTCGGGGCCGGGGCCGATCCAGATCAGGCCGGCGTCGATGACGGCGCGGGCGAAGTCGGCGTTCTCGGCGAGGAAGCCGTAGCCGGGGTGCACGGCGTCGGCACCGGAGCGGCGGGCCACCGAGAGCAGCTTGTCGATGACGAGGTAGGTCTCGGCGCTGGTCGTCCCGCCGAGGGCGTAGGCCTCGTCGGCGAGGCGGCTGTGCACGGCGTCGCGGTCCTGGTCGGCGTAGACGGCCACGGAGGCGATCCCGCTGTCGCGGGCGGCGCGGATGACTCGGACGGCGATCTCGCCCCGGTTGGCGACGAGCACCTTCGTAATCTTCGGCATGGTCCCCAACCCTAGGGGGCGGCTCCGCCCGGCCCGGCGCGGCTCACCACAAAGAAGCGGAGGGCCTTCGTCGGTTCCTCACAAGGGCGGGACGGGCCTCAGCGGTTCCAGAGCGCGGTCCAGTCGACGCCGAGGCTCCGCACCAGAGTGCGGAGGGTCGGCACCGACATCCCGATCACCGTCGAGGGGTCGCCCTCGATCGCGGTGATGAAGCCGGCGCCGCGGCCGTCGATGGTGAAGGCGCCGGCCACCTCGAGGGGCTCGCCGGTGGCGACGTAGGCGTCGATCTCGGCGTCGTCGATGTCGTCGGCGAACGTGACGGCGGCGGAGGTGACCGCTCCGGCCTCGGCGACGATCCTCCCGCCGCGGTGGTCGACGAGCCAGTGGCCGGAGTGGAGGCGGCCGGTGCGACCGCGCTGGGCGCGCCAGCGCTCCCGGGCCCGCTCCGGCTCGTGCGGCTTGCCGTGGACGACCCCGTCGAGGACGAACGCGGAGTCGCCGCCGAGCACCAGACCGTCGATGTCCGGGCGCAGGACGGCGTGCGCCTTGGCGCGGGCGAGCAGCGAGACGGTGGCGTCCGCGTCCAGCGCCGCGCCCCGCTCCTGCTCGGCCCGGGCGACGGCCGCGGGCTCGTCCACCTCGGAGGGGACGACGACGGGCTCGATCCCGGAGGCCCGCAGCAGCGCGAGGCGCGCGGGGGAGGTGGAGGCGAGGTAGAGGCGCACGAGGGCTCCCTGCGGCCGGGCCCACGCTGTGGGATGCTCGACGGATGGCACAGACCCCGTCCCGAGCATCCGCCCGCCCCGACGGGGCCGACGACGCACTCGGGACCGAGATCGAGCTCGACATTAGCAACGTCGCCCACGGCGGCGTGTTCGTCGCCCGGCACGAGGGCCGCGTCGTCTTCGTCCCGGACGTCCTCCCCGGCGAGCGCGTGCGGGCGCGGATCAGCGAGGTCCGGCACGACAGCTTCTGGCGTGCCGAGGCGCTCGAGGTGCTCGAGGCGTCCGAGCACCGGGTGGAGCACGTCTGGCCCGAGGCCGCCCTCGACCGCCGCCCGGAGGAGCGCGTCGGCGGCGCCGAGCTCGGCCACGCCGACCTGGCCTACCAGCGCGAGCTGAAGCGCCTCGTGCTCGTCGACTCCTTCTCCCGCTTCGCCCGTCGCGAGATCGAGGTGGAGGTCGCGCCGATCGGCGGGGACGACGCGTCCGGCGGCCTCGGCTGGCGCACGCGGAACCGCCTCCACGTCGACGACGACGGACGGGTCGGCCCCTACGCGGCACGCAGCCACCACGTCGTCACCGTGGAGTCGCTGCCCCTCGCGACCGCCGATTCCTCCCTGGCCGCACCGCTCGGCGAGCGCCTCGCTCCCGGCTCGGTGGTCGACCTCGTCGACGCGGCCGGGTCCGAGGGAGCCGCGGTGCTCGTGCACGACCCCTCCGACAAGCGCGCCCGCCGCGACCGCACGGTGGTGAGCGAGTTCGTCGCCGACCGCACCTTCCGGGTCGACCGCACCGGCTTCTGGCAGGTGCACCGCGGAGCCGCCGCCGCGCTCTTCGAGGCCGTGCAGGCCGCCGTCGACGCGGACGCGGCGGACCCGTCGGCCGCCAACCACGACCTCTACGGCGGGGTGGGCCTGCTCGCCGCGGCGCTGGCCGACCGCCTCGGCGCCGGAGTGCGCGTGACCAGCGTCGAGAGCGACTCCCGCGCCACCGAGCACGCGCTCGAGAACCTGGCCGACCAGGTCGGCGCCCGCGCGGTGACCGCCCGCGTCGACCGCTACCTCCGCGACGTCGTCGCCCAGGCCGATACGCGCGAGCGGGCGCGGTGGCGCGCGGCGACCGTGGTCCTCGACCCGCCGCGCTCGGGCGCCGGCCGAGCGGTCACCGACGCTCTGGCGGAGCTGCGGCCGGCGCAGCTCGTCTACGTCGCCTGCGACCCGGTCGCGCTCGCCCGCGACGTGGGCGCCCTGACCGGGGCGGGCTACGAGCTGGAGCGCCTCGAGGGCTTCGACCTCTTCCCGCACACCTCCCACGTGGAGGCCGTTGCGCGACTGGTCCGCCGAGAGGACTGACCGCGGGCCCGCGTCTGCGTACCATGGGCGGGATGGAGCCCCACGTCGACGCAGCCGAGGCCCCGCGCGTGCGCGTGGCGATCGTGGACGACCACGAGTCGGTGCGCCTGGGCGTGGCCGCCGCCGTCGAGAGCGCGGGAATGCAGGTGGTCGCCGCCGCCGAGACCGTCCAGGCCCTCGAGAGCACGATCGGCGGCGCCGAGATCGAGGTGCTCGTCCTCGACCTGTCCCTGAACGACGGCTCGAGCATCACCAGCAACGTCAAGTGGGGGCAGGTGCGCGGCTCCGCCGTCCTCGTCCACAGCATCGCGGACCGCGTCGTGGCCGTGCGGGAGGCGCTCGCCGCGGGAGCGGCCGGCGTCATCCCGAAGTCCTCGCCTATGTCGACGGTCGTCGCCGCCATCCGCACGGTCGCCCGCGGCGAGGTCCTCAACAATCTGGAGTGGGCCTCGGCCATCGACGCCGACGACGACTTCGCGCGGGCCGTGCTCGGCCGTCGCGAGCGCGACGTCCTGCACCTCTACGCCTCGGGGCTGCCGCTGAAGCTGGTGGCCGAGCGGCTGCAGATCTCGGTGTCGACGGCGAAGGAGTACCTCGACCGGATCCGCGACAAGTACGTCGAGATCGGCCGTCCCGCCCCGACGAAGGTCGATCTGCTGCGGCGCGCGGTGGAGGACGGCATCCTGCCGGGCATCGACCCGGACGACGGCGATGGCGGGCGCTGAGGCGCCGATCGCCCGCCGTAACGCCGGGCGCGAGCGCATCGACCGGATCATCAGCACGGTCGTGTCGTTCTTCGGCTTCGGCTTCGGCGTGCAGACCGTCCCGCCGATCCTCGCGCAGCTGCCCCTCCTGCGCCCCGAGGTGGCCTGGCCGGTGCTGGTGCTGGTCTTCGGATCGCTCACCGCCGCCGTGGTCACCGCCGTGCTGCGGCGGGGCACGCGGATCACGGCGGTCCTGGTCGCCGTCGGTGTCCTCATCGCCCTCCTGACCTGGCCGGCCGCCGTCTCCACCGGGGGCGCGGACCGCGAGACCCCGTGGATCTGGTACCTGCTGACCATCGGCACCGCCTTCTGCACGATCGCGGCTCCCCTCCGGATCGCGATCGCGTACGTGTCGGTGACGACCGTGCTGTTCGGGCTGCTGCGCGTCCTCCCCTCCGGCGGCGGGGCGGAGCCGACCCGCGCGATCCTCGACGCCGCCTACGTGGGCATCGTCGGCTTCGTGATGCTGGTGCTGATCACCGTGCTCCGGCAGTCGGCCGACGAGATCGACCGTGCGCAGACGACGGCCATGGAGCAGTACGAGGCGGCGATGCGCCAGCACGCCGGCGAGGTGGAGCGGGTCGAGGTCGACGCCCTGGTGCACGACAACGTGCTCGCGACGCTGCTCTCCGCCGCCTCCGCCGAGTCGCCGGCCGAGCGCGCGCTGGTCTCCTCGATGGCGCAGCGCACCCTCGCCGTGCTGCTGCCCGACCACGAGCCGGAGCCGCCCGAGGGGCTGGTCCCGCTCGAGCTCCTGCAGCGCCAGCTCGCCCACGCGGCGTCCACCTTCGGGACCGAGATCGCGGTCGCGACGGCCGACGGAGTGGATCCGCGCGCGACGACGCTGCCGCGCCCGGTGGCCGAGGCGCTGCTCGGGGCGGTCTGGCAGGCGCTCGCCAACAGCGTCCAGCACGCGGGTCCGAGCGGCAGCGTCCACCGCGCCGTGCACGGGCTGCTGGGCGACGGCGCGGTGGAGGTCGTGGTGGAGGACGACGGCCGCGGCTTCCGGCTCGCCGACGTCCCGCGCGAGCGGCTGGGCATCCGGCTCTCCATCCTCGAGCGGGTGCACAACGCGCGGGGATCGGCGCGGGTCGACTCGACTCCGGGCGAGGGCACCCGAGTCGTCCTCTCCTGGCGGGCGGACGCGGGAGGAGGGCCGTGATCGCCTACCCGCGCCCCCTGCTCCAGGCGCTCGGCGCCGGCTTCTCGCTCTACCACGTGGTGCTCGCCTTCTTCTCCTTCCGCATCTCCCCGGCCACGCCGGCCGACCTCGTCGCGGTCGCGCTGTACGTCGCGGCGACCGTCGTCGCCCTCTGGCCCGGAGCGACGACCCGGCTCGCCCTGCCCGTCGCGGTCGGGATGACCGCGGTCGCCGTCGCTCTGCCGCTGCTGGTCGCGCCGTCGCTCGATCCGGGCGCCTCCAACGGCTACTCCACCTGGTACATCGCCGCGGTCGGCACCCTCATGACGATCGTGTGCGCCCGCCGGCGCGCGGCCTGCGCCTGGGTCGGCGTCGGCTTCCTGATCGTGCACACCGTGTTCTGGGCCGGCCCGGCCGCGCTGGCCACTCTCGGCGTCGTCGGGGGGATCGCCTGGGTCGCGATCGCGCAGCTGCTCATCGTCGAGCTCGGGCGCGCGGGCTCCGAGGCGCGCGTGCTCGAGGCGGCCGAGCGCGCGGCCGCGTCGTGGCGGGCCGCGGAGGAGGCGCACCTCACGGAGCGCGAGGTCCGGCTGGAGCAGACCCGTGCCCTCGCCGCCGACATGCTGCTGCGCATCGCCGAGCCGGGACCGGGCCTCACCGACGAGGAGCGGCGCGAGTGCCGGCTGCTCGAGGCGGCCGTGCGCGACGAGATCCGCGGCCGGCGGCTGCTGGACGACGAGGTGCGGCGTCTCGTGCTCGACGCGCGGCGGCGGGGGGTGACCGTCTCGGTGCTCGACGACGGCGGCCTCGACCGCACCTCCGAGGGCGAGAGCCGACGGGTGCTGGTGGAGCTCGCCCAGGCTCTGAGCGGGATCCGCGAGGAGGTCGACCGCGTGGTGGTGCGCACCGCGTCGGCCGACTCGGCGTCAGCCGTCACGGTCGTGGGCCTGCGGACGGCCGGCGACGGCAGCGCGGGCGCCCTCGGCTCCGACGACGCGGGGGACGAGGTCGACGCCTGGGTCGAGATCCGGCGCGACGGCGTCGGCGGACGGGACGTCTGAGCGGCGGAGAGCGCGCGGGACGGCGCGGCCGTCCGCATGCGCAGCGACCGGCGGCGACCCGCCCCGGAGGGCGTGCGTATCTCGGATCGGTGCCGCGGGCGGTACGCTCCGGCTCTCAGCACAGCTCAGGTCTCGGCGCGCCCGGTCTCTCGGAGCGGACCGATCGTCGGCGCGGCGCGGCACGGCGCGGCACGAGCGTGAGCAGAGCCGTCATGGGCAGAGCCCGTTGAGCGCAGAGCGCGTCAGGACGAAAGCCCGTTAACGGAGTGCGGCGGGCCGTCCACTCCTCCGAAGAGGGGGCCCGGCCCGCCGTCAAACCCCGAGTGAGGGTAACAACCCGAATATTACCCTCACTCGCCCCCAACACACCCGCCTGCTTACCCTGGTCGGCGAGTGATTGGCGGTGCCCCTTCCGAAGGAGGAGCACCGTACGTCCACTAGTGTGCTCGCTCCGCCAGGAGGCGCATAGTCAGCACTTTAGGGGACTAATCGGGGGACAGATTTCACGTTCCGCGTCGCGGATCGCTCGTTCCCCGACGGGCTGCGTCTGCGAGTCCGCTCAGCCGGAGAAGGAGCGCCACGCTCCGGGTGCCGGCCGGAGCGGCCTGCGGACCGCCGCGGCGCGGTCGTTCCAGCCCCCGCTGAGCTCCTGCGGGGTCTCCGGCTCGGCCTCGGTGCGCGAGGTCAGTGCGGTGACGACGGCCGTGACGGCGGCGATCTCGGCGGCGTCGAGGCCGGGGGTGGAGATGACGACGGCGGGTGCGGAGTCGGAGGCGGTCATCCCGTGACGCTATCGCATGCCGTTCACGGCGCCGGTCGGCGGGGCATGGCTATGCTGACGCCGGATGCCGCCGGAGCGTCGTCCGTCCGTTGCGAACAGGAGCGTCCCCGCATGCCGACGTGGTTCCCGAGGAGCGGTGCCGCGGCGCTGCGCCCCCTGCGTCTGCTGGTCCGGAGGTCGCCCGCGGCCGTCTCGGTCGTCCTGGTCCTCCTGGCCGCGAGCGCGATCACGGGGACGCTCGTCGCCCCCGCGGGAGCCGAGACGACGTCCTGGTGGGCGGCGGGCCCGATGACGACCCTCGACGGCCGTCCGTGGACAGCGGTGACCGCCCTCCTGATCGCGGCGGACCCGCTGCAGCTGCTCCTGGACGTCGTGCTGGTGCTCCCGATGCTCCTCGCCGCGGAGCGCCGCCTCGGCTCGGCCCGCACCCTCCTCGCCTTCCTCGTGACCGGCGCCGTCGGGATCGTCGTCGGGTCCTCCGTGCAGTCGATCGGCGCTCTCGTCGGGGAGTGGTGGGCGGGCGACACCGTCGGCGACCACACCTTCGACCCGCTGATCGGCGCGGTCGGCGCCCTCATCGCCTCGACCGCCTTCATGGGCGCTCTGTGGCGTCGCAGGCTCCGGGTGACCGTCTTCGCCGTCGTGCTGATGTTCGTGCTCTACGCGGGCGACTCCGCCGACGCGTACCGGCTCCTCGCGGGCGGCGCGGGGCTCGTGCTCGGCGCGGTGCTCGCGCGGGGAGCGTCGGGGCTGCGTCCGCAGCGTCCGGCGCCGAGCTCGCACCGCGAGTCCCGGGGGCTGCTGGCGGCGGTCGTCGTCGTCACCGCGATCGGTCCGCTCGTCGCCGTCCTCTCGGACTCGGGCTACGGTCCGTTCTCGTTCCTCGGCCGATTGCTGCAGAGCGCCTTCACGGGGACGACGGACCTCGAGGACCCGTGCAGCCGCGCCCTCCGGCACTGCGCGCACCACGTGAAGCTGAGCCTGGTCGCCCCCGGGCCGATCCTGCTGACGTTCGTCCCGCTCCTCCTCCTGCTCGTCGCCGCCTACGGTTTGCGCTCCGGGCGCCGCCTGGGCCTGCTGCTGGCGGTCGGGGTGAACATCGCGATCGCGATCCTGGAGGTCTTCTCCCTCCAGCGCGCCGCCCGTCACCCCGAGTTCCTTTACTACGCCGAGTACCTGCTCTGGGTGGCGACGACGGTGCTGGTGCCGCTGGCCGTCGTGGCGATGCTCGTGATCGGGAGGAGGCACTTCCGCATCCGCGCGCCCCGTGCCGCTGCGAGGCTCTGGACGCGGGTCGTCGCCATCGCCTTCGTCGTGTCCCTCGGCGGCTACCTGGCGCTCTCGGCCGGCGTGCGCACGAGCTTCGAGCCGCTCCTGGGCCTCGGAAGGCTCCTCCTGGACGGGCTGCTGCGCTTCGTCCCGGTGAGCTTCCTCGGCGGCGCCGGACTGCTCGCCGTGCCGCGGGAGCCCGTTGCGCGGATCGTCTTCGAGTGGGTCGGCCCGGTGTTCTGGCTCGTGGTCGTCGTGGCGGTGGTCGCTCTGCTCCGGGCCACCGACGTGCAGCGGAACCGCGGCGACGAGGCGCGGTACCGCGCGCTCCTGTCCCTGCACGGCGCCGGCAGCCTCGGCCACCAGGGGACCTGGGAGGGCAACGCGCACTGGATCTCGGCCGACGGAACCGGCGGAGTCGCTTACCGGGTGATCGGCGGCGTGGCGATCACCCTCTCCGACCCCGCCTGCGCTCCCGAGCGGCGGGAGGACGTCGTGGCCGAGTTCGTGCGGTTCTGCGACGAGCGCAGCTGGACGCCCGTGTTCTACAGCATCCACGACGAGCTGCTCCCCGTCTTCGACCGGCTCGGCTGGTCGCGCCTCTCGGTCGGCGAGGAGACGATCATCGAGCTCTCCTCCTTCGAGCTCACCGGCAAGCGGTGGCAGAAGGTGCGCTACCCGCTCACGCGCGGCGTCAAGCTGGGCATCGAGGCGCAGTGGACCAGCTGGCCCGAGCTCTCCCTCGGCATGGCCAACCAGATCGTCGACCTGTCGGAGCGCTGGGTCGCCGAGAAGGCGCTGCCCGAGATGGGCTTCACCCTCGGTGGGATCGACGAGGTCCGCGATCCCGACGTCGCCCTCCTGCTCGCGGTCGGACCGGACGGCGTGCTGCAGGGGGTGACGAGCTGGCTGCCCGTGCACCGGGAGGGGCGCGTGGTCGGCTGGACCCTCGACTTCATGCGCCGCTCCGACGACTCGATGCCCGGCATCATGGAGTTCCTCATCGCCTCCGCGGCGCTGCGCGTCAAGGAGGAGGGCGCCGAGTTCCTCTCGCTCTCGGGCGCACCGCTCGCCACCGCACCGGTCGAGGAGGGGGAGGAGCCTCCGGAGCCGACGGTCCTCTCGCGCCTGCTCGAGTTCCTCTCGCGGACGCTCGAGCCGGCCTACGGCTTCACGTCGCTGTTCCGCTTCAAGGCCAAGTTCCACCCGCGCTACGCGGGCCTCTGGATGACCTACCCCGACGCGCTGCAGCTGCCCCGGATCGGAGCCGCGCTGGGTCGCGCCTATCTGCCCGACCTCTCCGCCGCGCAGGCGCTGGCGTTCGCGCGGGTGGTCGGGGCGAAGCCGGAGGAGAAGCCGTCCGAGGCGTCCGCGGCGAAGCCGGATGCTCCGGCCGCCAGGGCAGGCGCTCCTGCGGCGAAGGCGGATGCTCCGACAGCCGAGCCGGACGGTCCTGTGGTGAAGGCGGGTGGTCCTGCGGTGAAGGCGGGTGCTCCGGCTGCGAGGGCGGATGCCCGGGAAGCGGAGCCCGATTCCGCGACAGGGGAGCCGGGTGCTCCGGCCGCGGAGCCGGCCGCTCCCGTCGTGCGGCCCGATGCTCCCGCGGAGTCCGCTGCCCGACGGACCGGCCCCGGCTCCTCCGACTGATCGTTCCGCCCCTCCGCCCCGTGAGGAGGCGGTCGCAGCGGAACGCCGCGGCACGGACGGTCTCCCGTCTCCTGCCGCGGCGTCCGAGCGAGTCGGGTCAGAGCGGGATGTTGCCGTGCTTCTTCGCGGGCAGATTGGCGCGCTTGGTGCGCAGCGCCCGCAGCGCCTTGATGACGGAGACACGCGTCGCCGAGGGCTCGATCACGCCGTCGAGCTCGCCGCGCTCGGCCGCGAGGAACGGGCTCGCGACGTTGTAGGTGTACTCGTTCGCCAGGCGCGTCCGGACGGCTGCGACGTCCTCGCCGGCCTCCTCCGCCTTGCGGATCTCGTTGCGGTAGAGGATGTTCACCGCGCCCTGGCCGCCCATGACGGCGATCTCGGCGGTCGGCCACGCGAGGTTGATGTCGGCTCCCAGCTGCTTGGACCCCATCACGATGTACGCGCCGCCGTAGGCCTTGCGCAGGATGACCGTGACCAGCGGCACGGTCGCCTCGGCGTAGGCGTAGAGCAGCTTCGCGCCGCGGCGGATGACGCCGGTCCACTCCTGGTCGGTGCCGGGCAGATAGCCCGGGACGTCGACCAGGGTCAGGATCGGCAGCGAGAACGCGTCGCAGAAGCGGACGAAGCGGGACGCCTTCTCGCCCGCCTCGATGTTCAGCGTGCCCGCCATGGCGCTCGGCTGGTTCGCGATGATGCCGACGGAGCGGCCCTCGACGCGGCCGAAGCCGATCACGATGTTCGGCGCGAACAGCGGCTGCACTTCGAGGAAGTCGCCCTCGTCGACGATGTGCTCGATGACGGCGTGCATGTCGTACGGCTGGTTCGGGCTGTCCGGGATGACCGTGTCGAGGAAGCGGTCCGCGTCGGTCGTCTCGAGGTCGACCTCGGTCTCGAAGACGGGGACAGGCGACAGGTTGTTGTCCGGGAGGAAGGACAGGAGCGTCCGCGCGTAGTCGAGCGCGTCGTTCTCGTCGCTCGCGAGGTAGTGCGAGACGCCCGAGATCTTGTTGTGGGTCAGCGCGCCGCCGAGCTCCTCCATGCCGACGTCCTCGCCGGTGACGGTCTTGATCACGTCGGGCCCGGTGACGAACATCTGGCTGGTCTTGTCGACCATGATCACGAAGTCGGTCAGGGCGGGGGAGTAGACCGCCCCTCCCGCGGCAGGGCCGCAGATGATCGAGATCTGGGGGATCACGCCGCTCGCCGCGGTGTTGCGGCGGAAGATCTCGCCGTACTTGCCGAGGGCGACCACGCCCTCCTGGATCCGTGCTCCGCCGGAGTCGAGGATGCCGATGATCGGGACGCCGGTCTTCAGGGCGAGGTCCATCACCTTGATGATCTTCTCGCCGGCCACCTCGCCGAGCGAGCCGCCGAAGATCGTGAAGTCCTGCGAGTACACGGCGACCTGGCGGCCGTGGATGGTGCCGGTCCCGGTGACGACGGCGTCGCCGTAGGGGCGCTTCTTCTCCATGCCGAAGGCGTGGGTGCGGTGGCGCACGAACTCGTCCAGCTCGACGAACGAGCCCGGGTCGAGGAGGGTGTCGATCCGCTCCCGTGCGGTCATCTTGCCCTTGGCGTGCTGCTTCTCGATCGCCGCCTCGCCACTGGCCGTGACGGCCTCGTGGTAGCGGTTCCTGAGGTCCGCGATCTTCCCCGCGGTCGTGTACAGATCGGGCGCGGGACGTTCGGTGTTCGCGGTCACCCGCTCACCCTACCGGCGGGGCGGACGCCTCCTCTTGTCGCACTCGCACAGGGAGGGCCGCTCCCGACGGGAGGATCCGTACAAGGGCGGGACGTCGCGAGCGGCGCTCGGAGCGGCCTCGCGGGAGCCGCCGCTACCGTGGCGGCATGCTCCTCCCGCTCTCCTCCGCCGTCTCCCCCCGCGTCCTCGCGCTCGAGTCGGCGGGGTCGACGAACGACGAGCTCCGCGAGCGGGCGGCCGCCGACCCCGCCGCGTGGCCGCACCTCTCCGTCGTCGCCACCGGCGACCAGCGCGCCGGGCGCGGCCGGCTGGGGCGCGTCTGGCAGGCGCCCGCGGGCCGCACGCTCGCGGCCTCGACTCTGGTCGACGCCTCCGCCCTCGGCGCCGAGGCCTCCGGCTGGCTGCCGCTCGTGGCCGGCGCCGCTCTCGCCCGGGCCCTCGCACCCCTCGTCGACGGGGACGTCGCCGTCAAGTGGCCCAACGACGTCCTGATCGACGGCCGGAAGGTCGCGGGGATCCTCGCCGAGCGCCTGCCGGACGGGCGGGTCGTCGTCGGCACCGGCGTGAACCTGCTGCTGACGGAGGCGGAGCTGCCGGTCCCGACCGCCACCTCGCTCGCCCTCGCCGGAGCACGGACGACGAGCGCCGACGAGGTGCTCGCCGCGTTCCTGACCGGATTCCAGGGGCTGCTGGCTCCGCTGCTCGCCCAGGGCGACGCCGAGGCCTCCGGAGCGGCCGCCGCCGTCCGCGCCTCCTGCGGCACCCTCGGCACGCGCGTCCGGCTCGAGCTGCCCGACGGCACGCAGGAGGAGGGGACCGCCGCCGCACTCGCCCCGGACGGCTCGCTCCTGCTCGAGCAGGGCGGCGCGCTGCGCTCGTTCCCGGCCGGCGACGTCACGCATCTGCGCTCCTGATGGCCAGGACCGACCCCGCCGACCGCGAGCTGGCGCGGCTGACCCCGCGCGCCCGCCGGGCGGTCGCACCGGTCGTCGGCCTCCTCCTGCTCACCTGGACGGGCTTCTACTTCGCCGCGCAGTTCGAGCTCGCCCTGCAGCGCTGGATCATCGGGCTCGGCACCGCACTTCTGGTGCTGCTCCTCTGCGCTCCCGGGATCGCGGGCTGGGCGAGCGTGCGCTACCGCGTCACCGCCTCCGGCCTCAGCGCGCGCCGGGGCGTGGCGTCGATCCGGCGGGCCGAGGTGGTCTTCGATCGGAGGATGGAGGTCGTGGTCGAGCGCTCCCTCGGCCAGCGCCTCGCCCGGTGCGGTGACGTCCGGATCCTGCAGGCGGAAGCCGAGGTGTTCGTGCTGCGGGACCTGCCGGATCCGGAGCTCACGGCCGACCTGCTGCGGGAGGCGATCGGCGCGGCTCCCGCTCTCGAGCCGGAGTGGCCGCCGCCCGCGTGAGCGCGTCGGGGCCTCGGTAGCATGGAGCCGCCCCGCGCCAGCGGGCGGAGACGGAGGAGCGCCATGCGCGTCGGCGTGATCGGGGGCGGCCAGCTCGCACGGATGATGATCCCCGCGGCGGTGGAGCTCGGCATCGAGATCGCCGTGCTCGCCGAGAGCGAGGGCGCCCCGGCGGGGCTCGCCGCGACACGGGTCGGCGACCACCGCGACGAGGCGACCGTGCTCGCCTTCGCCGAGACCGTGGACGTGGTGACGTTCGACCACGAGCACGTTCCCCAGCCGATCCTCCGCGAGCTCGTCGCCCGCGGCGTCGCCGTGCACCCCGGCCCCGACGCTCTGCTGTTCGCCCAGGACAAGCTGATGATGCGGCGCCGCCTGACCGAGCTCGGCGTGCCCGTGCCCGAGTGGGCCGAGGTCTCCTCCGCCGAGGAGCTGGGGGAGTTCCTGGCCGAGCACGGCGGCAGCGCCGTGGTGAAGACCGCGCGCGGCGGCTACGACGGCAAGGGCGTGCGCGTGGTGCGCGGCGCCCACGAGGCGGACGACTGGTTCACCGCCCTCGCCGAGGACGGCCGGGGCGGCTCGCTCCTGGTCGAGGAGCTGGTGGGCTTCCGCCGCGAGCTCGCGCAGCTCGTCGCCCGGCGTCCCTCCGGCGAGAGCATCCTCTGGCCGGTGGTGGAGTCGGTGCAGCGCGACGGCGTCTGCGCCGAGGTGATCGCTCCGGCCCCCGCGTCCGCCGGCCGGCTCGCATCAGCCGCGGCCGAGATCGCGCAGACGATCGCCGACAGCCTCGGGGTCACCGGCGTCCTGGCCGTCGAGCTGTTCGAGACGACGGACGACCGGATCCTGGTCAACGAGCTGGCCATGCGCCCGCACAACAGTGGCCACTGGACGATGGACGGATCGACCACGTCGCAGTTCGAGCAGCACCTGCGCGCGGTCCTCGACCTGCCGCTCGGCGCGACGGGCTGCCGCGATCCGTGGACCGTGATGGTCAACGTGCTCGGCGGCCCGGTGGGGGAGTCGCTGACCGACCGCTATCCGCGGGTGCTCGCCGATCACCCGGGCGTGAAGGTGCACAACTACGGCAAGGAGCCGCGACCGGGCCGCAAGGTCGGGCACGTGAACGCCACCGGCGACGACCTCGACCTCGTGGTCTACGAGGCTCGCGCGGCGGCGGCCGTTCTCACGGACTGACCCGTACGATGGTCGCCGTGACGAGCCTGCCGACCTCCCCGACCCCTGCCGGAGCCCTCTCGTGAGCGCGGACGCGCTCGTGAACGGGCCCGCGCCGCTCGTCGGCGTCGTGATGGGCTCGGACTCGGACTGGTCCGTCATGCAGGCGGCGTCCACCGTCCTCGCCGAGTTCGGCGTGGCGCACGAGGTCCGGGTCGTCTCCGCGCACCGCACCCCGGAGGCGATGATCGCGTACGGCCGCGAGGCCCGCGGCCGCGGCCTGAAGGTCGTCATCGCCGGAGCGGGCGGAGCCGCCCACCTCCCCGGCATGCTCGCCGCCGTGACCTCGCTCCCCGTCGTCGGAGTGCCGGTCCCGCTCGCCCGACTCGACGGGCTCGACTCCCTCCTCTCGATCGTGCAGATGCCGGCGGGCGTCCCCGTCGCCACCGTCTCCATCGGCGGAGCGCGGAACGCCGGACTGCTCGCGGTGAAGATCCTCGCGACGGCGGACGACGCCCTCTCCGCAGCGCTCGACGACTTCGCCGCCGACCTCGAGGTGCAGGTCGCCGCGAAGAACGACGCCCTGGTGGCGGGCCTGTGACGGCCGTCGCCCTGCCGCTGCGGCACCCGGACGTCGCCTCCCGCGCCTTCATGACGCGGCGGGCGTGGTGGCTGCTGATCGTCAACCTGCTGGTGCCCGGGTCCGCTCAGGTCCTCGCGGGCAACCGCCGGCTCGGGCGCCTGGGGCTCGGCTTCACCCTCGGGCTCTGGGTCGCCCTCCTGGTCGCGGTGCTCCTCTACTTCGTCTTCCCGACCGGCCTCTACACGCTCGCGACCTTCGACCTCTCGATGCTCGCGCTCCAGGCCGCGCTCGTCGTCTACGGGGTGGTCTGGGCCGTGCTGACGCTCGACACCCTCCGCCTGATCCGCGTCGTCCGGGTGCGCCCGCGGATGCGCGGAGTGCTCGCGTTCGCGACGATCGCGCTGATGGCGGTCTCGGTCGGCACCACCGCCTACGGCACCTACCTGCTCGGCGTGACCCGGGGGACGCTGTCGTCGATCTTCGGCGGTGGAGCGATCGAGCAGCCGATCGACGGCCGCTACAACGTGATGCTCCTCGGCGGCGACGCGGGAGAGGACCGCGACGGTCTGCGCCCCGACAGCATCTCGGTGGTCAGCATCGACGCGTCGAGCGGCAAGGCCTCGATCATCGGCGTCTCGCGCGAGTTCGTCGACTTCCCGTTCCCCGAGACCAGCCCGATGCACGAGCTCTACCCCGACGGCTACGACACCGACAACTGCGCCGTCGACGTCTGCAAGCTCAACTCGGTCTACACCGAGGTCGAGCTGAAGCACCCGGAGCTCTACCCCGACGCCGTCGACCACGGCAGCGAGCCCGGCATCGAGGCGATGCGCGACGCGGTCGAGGGCATCCTCGACCTGAGGATCCAGTACTACGCGCTGATCGACATGGAGGGCTTCGCCCAGCTGATCGATGCGCTCGGCGGCATCGACATCGACTACGTGGCCGACGAGCCGCTGCCCCTGGGCGGGCTGCCCGACTCCGACGGCGTGATGCAGGGCGTCAACCAGTGGATCGATCCCGGGCACTGGCACTTCAACGGCGAGCAGGCCCTCGCCTACGCCCGGTCTCGCTACACCACGAGCGACTACGACCGGATGGCGCGCCAGCGGCAGGTGCAGGAGGCGCTGCTCGCCCAGTTCGAGCCGGGCAACGTCCTCGCCAAGTTCCAGGACGTCGCGTCCGCCGGGTCCCAGGTCATCAAGACGGACGTCCCGCAGGGGATGCTCGGCTACTTCGTGCAGCTGGGGCTCAAGACGAAGTCGCAGCCGGTGGATCCGATCGAGCTGGTCCCGCCGGCCGTCGACCCGGAGGACCCGGACTACGACGTCGTGCACTCGCTGGTGAGCGCCGGACTGTCGGGCGACTCCGCGCCGTAGACGGCCGGGTGCCGCACGCCTCAGAGGTCGGCGTGCAGCGCCCAGACGCGCTCGGCGGAGTCGCGCCAGCTGAAGGCGCGGGAGCGGTCGCGGCCGGCCACCGACATCCGCTCGCGCAGCCCGGTGTCGGCGAGCACGCTGCTCATGGCGAGGGCGAGGCGGTCCGGGTAGTCCTTCGCGTCGCCGCGCTCGACGGCGACGCCGGCGTCCGCGGCGACCTCCATCAGCGCGGGGTCGTCGGAGTGCACCACCGGCACTCCGAAGTGCATCGCCTCGAGCACGGGCAGGCCGAAGCCCTCGGCGATGCTCGGGTAGACGAAGAGGGTGGCCCGCGAGAGGACGACGGCGAGGTCGGCGTCGCTGAGGACTCCCAGGGCGCGCACGCGCGTCTCGTCGAGGCCCTGCTCGTCGGCGACGGAGGCCACGTCGAGGTCGCCCCAGCCGGTCGGGCCGACCAGGAGCAGCGGGATCGCCGGGGCGGACGCTCCTCCGAAGGCCGCGATCAGCGAGACCAGGCCCTTGCGCGGCTCCAGCGTGCCGACGCTCAGCACGTACTCCGGGGGGAGGCCCAGCGCCGTGGCGCGCTCGTCGGCGTCCTCCGGGACGACCAGGCCGGAGCCGACGGCTCCGCCGATCACGCGCAGTCGATCGCCGAAGTCCATCAGCTGGGAGAGCTGGTGGGCGACCGCGTGAGTGGGGACGACGACGGCGTCCGCGTGCTTGCGGGCGCGCTTGGCCATCGCCCGGTGCCACTTCGCGCCGTGCGGGGTGAGGGTCTCGGGATGCGTCCACGGCACCGTGTCGTGGATCGTGACGGCGATCTGCTCGCCCTCGCTCCCGTCGTGGCTGCGCAGCGGGGCGAAGAGGCTCGGGGCGTGGATCATGCCGCCGCCGGCCGGGATGGCGATCCCGTACTGCCAGGCGCGCGAGAGCTCGCGGCGCCCGAGCGGCAGCCGGTGGATGCGCGCGAGGCCGGGCAGGCGCAGGCGCAGCTCCTCCTCCTTCTCGGGCGGGTGGGCGGAGACGACGGCCTCCACCTCGCAGTCGCGGGGAGCCGTCGCGATCAGCTCGCGGGTGAGCTCCTCGGTGTAGCGGCCGATGCCGCCGGGCACGCGGGCGAGCATCTGGTCGACGACGACGCGGAGAGTGGTGGTCACGGGGTCACCGCCTCGAGGGGTGCGGCGGCGAGCGCGTCCTGCCAGGAGCGCAGCGGCGGCAGGCCCGCCCGGCTCCAGCCGTCGTGTCCGAGGACCGAGTAGGCCGGACGCGGAGCGGGGCGGACGAACGAGCCGCTGTCGGTCGGGCGCAGGCGCTCGGGATCCAGGCCCGCCTTGGCGAAGACGGCACGGGCGAAGCCGAGCCAGGTCGTCTCGCCGGAGCTGGTGCCGTGGTAGACGCCGGCCGGGGCCTCCGCGTCGACCAGCTCGATCAGGCGCGCGGCGAGGTCGGCGGTCCAGGTGGGCTGGCCGTGCTGGTCGTCGACCACGGTCAGCGTCTCGTGCGCGCCCGCCAGTCGCACCATCGTCTTAGCGAAGTTGCCGCCGTGCTCGCCGTAGAGCCAGGCCGTGCGGACGACGTACCCGCGGTCCGGGTTGGCCTCGAGCACCAGGCGCTCGCCCTCGGCCTTCGTGCGGCCGTAGGCCGAGATCGGGTTCCGGGGGTGGTCCTCGGAGTAGGGGGTCGTCGCGGAGCCGTCGAAGACGTAGTCGGTGGAGACCTGCACGAGTGCGGCTCCCGTCTCGGCGGTGGCGAGGGCGAGGTTGCGCGCTCCGACGGCGTTGACGCGGTGCGCCTCCTCCTCGTCGGTCTCGGCGTCGTCGACGCAGGTGTACGCGGCGCAGTTCACCACGGCGTCGTGTCCCGCGACGGCGGCGCGCACGGCGTCGAGGTCGGTCACGTCGAGGTCGGAGCGGCCGAGGGCGGTGCTGGGGCGGGAGCCGAGGGCCGCGCGCAGGTCGGTGCCGAGCATGCCGGAGGCGCCCGTGAGGAGGAAGGTCACCTCCTCATCATGCCCGAGCGGTCCGTCGGCCGACGGTCGGCGCTCCGGCACGCCGCCGGGTGGCGCAGAGAGGCGTCGCGGGCCCGTGACACGCCGTCGTTAAACTGGCGACCGTGCAGATCCGAGAGCTCGACATCCCCGACGTCTACGAAGTGACTCCGCGCCAGTTCCCCGACGATCGCGGGGTCTTCTACGAGTTCTACCGCTTCGACCGCCTGGCCGAGAAGGTCGGGCACCCGCTCTCGCTGCGGCAGGGCAACACCTCCGTCTCGCGGCGCGGCACCGTCCGCGGCATCCACTTCGCGCAGATCCCGCCGTCGCAGGCCAAGTACGTCTCGTGCTTCTCCGGCGCGGTCCTCGACTACGTGATCGACGTGCGCGTCGGGTCGCCGACCTTCGGGCGCTGGGAGTCGATCCTGCTCGACGACGTCGACCGCCGCTCCGTCTACATCGCCGAGGGCGTCGCGCACGCCTTCGTGGCGCTGACCGAGGGCGCCGTGGTCTCGTACCTCGTGAACGCCACCTTCGACCCGGTGCGGGAGAAGGGGATCGACCCGCTCGACGAGCAGATCGGCCTGCGCTTCCCGGAGGAGGCCGGCGAGCTGCTCCTCTCACCGAAGGACACCGACGCACCGACGCTGGCCGAGGCCGAGGCGCAGGGCCTGCTGCCGACCTGGGACGAGGCGCGGGCCTTCTACGCGGAGCTCGACTCCGCGTCCTGACCGCCGATCCGGCGGACGGGCCGCCCGGCGCCGGCCAGGCGGCACGCCCGACCGGACCGGATCAGCTCTTCGAGCGCAGGCGCATCAGCGCGACCCGGGCGCCCAGCCCGGCGCGCACCGCCGCACGGATCGGCGCCTGGTACCAGGCCCCGTACTTCTGCGCGAGGTAGAGGTAGGCGCTGCGGTGGTGGACCGCGAGCATCCGCGCCGAGGCCAGGCGGGTGGAGTGCCCGCCGAGGTGGGAGACGACCGCGTCGGCGAGGTAGACGTTGGTCCAGCCGCGCTGTCCGAGCGAGTCGCCCAGCTGGACGTCCTCGAAGTACATGAAGTAGCGGTCGTCGAACCCGCCGATCTCCTCGAAGGCCGTGCGGCGCACCATCACGCAGGCGCCGGAGAGCCAGCCCGCCTCCATCCGGCCGTGGCGGAGGGTCTCGACCGCGCGCGAGCGCCGGTAGGTCGCCGACCAGGGGTTGCCGGGCCAGACGTGGGCGAAGACGGCGTGCCCGACGCCCGTGCCGAGCGAGGGCAGAGCGCGGGCGGAGGGGTAGATCGTGCCGTCGGAGTCGAGGATCCGGGGCCCGATCGAGCCGATCCGGTCGTCCGCCGTCGCGGCGGCGTAGAGGGCGTCGATCGAGCCGGGGAGGAAGACCGTGTCCGGGTTGGTCACCAGGATCCACTCCACTTCGGGCCCGAGGCGGTCGACCGCGTAGTTGACGGCCCGGCCGTAGCCGAGGTTCTGCCCGGTCTCGTGGAACTCGACGTGGGGCAGGCGCTCGACGACGCTGCGGACGGAGTCGTCCGTGGTCAGGTTGTCGACCACCACGATGCGCACGTCGTGCTCCGTCGCCTCCGGCACGGACTCGAGGCACGCGCGGAGGACCTCACCCGAGAAGTGGGTGACGACGACGACCGCGATGGGCAACGTCGAGCGGGCGATGGGAGCCTCCGGGTGGTGCGGCGTCGACGGGAGGAGTGCCCCGTCGGAAGAACTCGACGAGGCTAGCACGCGGCTCGAGCGGGGCCCGGGAGCCTGCGGCCCTCAGCGGACGATGTCGACGGGCTCGGTGCTGACGGCCACGGCGGCGGGGGAGACCGTCTCGATCGCGGGCAGCGCATCGTGCGCCGGACGGCGGAAGACGACGAACTTGTACATGCAGAAGTTCCACACCAGTCCCACGAGGACGGCGACGGCCTTGGCGATGTTGATCGCGAGGAAGGCGTTCTCGCCGGAGCTGGGGAGGAAGAGCAGCGAGTTGCCGAAGCGGGTGTCGAAGAAGCCCTCGAAGCCGTAGATGATCGCCGACTGCAGGACCAGCGAGCTGAACCCGGTGACGAGGAAGAACTTCGCGAACGTGGCGACCGAGACCCTGCCCGGGTGGCGGAAGACGAAGAAGTGGTTCAGCGCGTACGAGATCGTGATGCCGACCAGGACGGAGAAGACGTTGGCGACGAGGGTCGGCAGACCGAGCAGGAGCACGAGCGTGTTGAGGATGAGGAAGTCGATCGCCGTGTTGGTGCAGCCCGCGATGAGGAAGCGGACCTTCTGCGATTCGAGGAGTCTCTTCATCTGCGGTGCTCTTTCCCGTCCCCCTCTGGCGTCGATGCCCGACCGTCGGGCTCCGACGGGCGTCCATCGGGGCAGGCGAACAAGGGGTGAACCGCCGTGCACTGTCGTCCATCGTAACCGCGGACCCCTGCCGGGCGGTCGAACGGCCGGTGCCATGTTCCTGAGAGAGTGCGCGGGCGGGGCGGCGGGCCGCGGGGCGCGCTCGGAGGCTCGCGAGCACCGCCTCGTTATACTCGCAGGGCTCTCACCGGTCAGCCGGTGCACCGGAAGAACGGATCCTCCCCGCCTCATGCGCTCCCTCGCCGTCGTCGTCCCCACCTACAACGAAGTCGCGAACATCGCGACGGCGCTGCCGCGGGTCGCGCTCGCGGCGTCCCGCAACCCCGACTTCCACGTGACCGTCGCCGTCATCGACGACAGCTCCCCCGACGGCACCGCGGACCGCGCGCGCGAGCTCGCGGCCGAGCTCGGATCCGACACCTTCGAGGTCCTCGTGCTCTCGCGCGAGAAGAAGGAGGGGCTCGGCGCGGCGTACATCTGGGCCTTCCAGCACCTCCTCGCGGCCGAGCGCCGCTACGACTACCTGCTGCAGATGGACGCCGACCTCTCGCACGACCCGGACTACATCGACGCCTTCCTCCTCGAGGTGCGCGCGGGCGCCGACTTCGTGGTCGCCTCCCGCTACATCGCCGGCGGGGGCACTCCCGACTGGACGCTCGACCGCAAGCTGCTGAGCGGTGGCGGCAACCTCTACACGCGCCTCTTCCTCGGCTCGAAGATCACCGACTGGACCGGCGGCTTCAACCTCTTCAGCGCGGACCTCCTGCGCACCCTCCACCTCGAGACGATCCGCGCAGCCGGCTACGGCTTCCAGATCGTGCTCAAGTATCGGGCGCTGCGCCGGGCCCGCGGAGTGAAGGAGATCCCGATCGTCTTCCTCGACCGCACGGTCGGCAACTCCAAGATCCCGAGCGACACCCTCCTGAAGAACCTCCTGCTCGTCCTGGCCATCCGGTTCGGCGGGAAGCACCGGTGACGGCGGGTCCGACGGGATCCCCTCGGACCCGGAGGGCCCTCCTCGAGCTCGCCGCCCTCGCCGTCGTCGTCAGCGGGACCCTGCTCGTGCTCGGATTCATGGTCGGCACGCCGTGGCGGCCGCTGCTCTTCCGCGACGGCGACTCGCTGGCGCTGCCGCTGATCCTGCAGTCCTTCGCCGAGGGCCGCCCCGCGGCGTGGGTGATGACGAGCCAGCTCTTCCTCTTCCCCGAGCTCCCCGTCTTCGGCGTCGCGTGGCTGCTGACCGGTGGCGATCCCGCGGCGGCGCTCGCGGTCAACGCCGTGCTCAACGTCGTCCTCCTCTACGGCGTGCTCCGGATGCTCGCGCGACGGCTCGTCGCGGACCGGCACCGCCGGCTGCGGCCCGCGGCCGCGCTCGCCGGCATCGCCGTGCTGCTGGTGCTCTGCTTGACGGAGGGCCGCGCGCTCAACAACGAGGGGGCCCTGGCGACCACCTTCCTCCTCACGACCTACTACTACGGCGCGGTGCTCACAGGCCTCGCCGGGCTCGCCGTCGCTCTGGGCGCACTGCGCGAGCGCCGTCCGGCCGCGCGTCCGCTGCTCCTGGTCGGAGCGGCCGTCGCCGCGACGACCCTCTCCGATCCGCTCCTTCTCGTGCAGTTCGTCGGCCCCCTGCTGGTGGTCCTCGTCGTGCTGCTGGTGCTCGCTCTCGCTGCTCCCCGAGCGGTGCTGATCGTCGCGGGAACGGTCCTCGGGGCCGCCGCGCTCGGGGCCGCGCTGCGGATACCGCTCGGCTTCCTGATCGGGACCGACGCCGGCGGGTACCTCCGGCTGCCGCTCGCCGGGACGGCCCTGGACGACCTGATCGTGCAGTTCCTGGTGCTGAAGGCGCCGCTGATCGGCAAGCTCGAGGTGGCGCTGCTGGGTCTGCTGCTGCTGGCGGCCCTCGCCGTCGTCGTGGCCGGTGTCGCCCGACTGGCGCGGGGAGCCGCCCTCGACGAGGCGGCCCGTGCGCGCTTCGCGGTATGCGCGTTCCTGCCGGCGCAGACGGCGGTGCTCCTGGTGGTGCAGGTCTTCACCGGCAGCTCGGTCAGCCGCTACCTGATGCCGATCCCGGTGACCGCGACCGTGGTCGTGATCGCCCTGATCGGCCCCGCGGCGGCGCACCGGCGTGCTGCGGGCGCGCGGCTGGCACCGGTCGTCCGCGTCGTCGCTCCGCTGGCCGCCGCAGGCCTCGTCGTCGCCGCCGTGCCGGCCACAACGGCGGTCGCCTCCGCGGCGGCCGAGGCGCGATCGGACCCGGACGCCGACTGCCTGGAGCGCTGGATCGACGGCCGCGAGCTCGCGGGCGTCGGCTCGTTCTGGTCCACGCGGCCGCTGGACCTCTACGGGCCGGCCTCGCTGCACGTCCAGCAGGTCAACTTCGACTTCACGGTGCAGCTGTGGATGAACAACCTGAGCGACTACCGCGACCGGCAGTACAGCTTCGTCCTGGCCGACCGCTCGCCCGACTGGGCGGGGCTCGCGCGCGGGACGCTCGGCGCTCCCTCCGATATCGTCGCCTGCGGGGGGTTCGACATCTACGACTACGCGGGCACCGACGGCGAGACCGAGCTGAACCGGATCGTCCAGACCAGCGTGGAGGAGCAGCGCCGTGAGCGCGGCTACTGACGTGCGCGGCCCGCGGACGGCGAGTCGGCGGCGCCGGACGCTCGTCGAGCTCGGATGGGCCCTCGTCGCCGCCCTCGTCTCGGTCGTCGCCGCCGTGCTCGCGCTCGGGATCGGGCCGCAGGAC
This sequence comes from Rathayibacter sp. AY1B7, assembly GCF_002932735.1. Lineage (NCBI taxonomy): Bacteria > Bacillati > Actinomycetota > Actinomycetes > Micrococcales > Microbacteriaceae > Rathayibacter > Rathayibacter sp. AY1B7. Next base: position 98,072 of record NZ_PSWK01000009.1, on the reverse strand, counting down.
CTGACGGCCCGCTGGACCGTGGGCGGCGACGACCAGATCCTGCACTACACGCTCTTCACCAGCGCCACGCAGGCGTTCCCGTTCGACGGCAACGCAGCGCTCGGCTTCCCCGACGGGTTCAACGCCTTCTTCAGCGCGCAGTTCGACGTCGCCTCCGCCCTCGCCGTGTCGGTCCTGGCCCTCGTGGTGCGCGACGGGACGACGCTCCTGAACGTCTTCTACCTGGGCACGTTCGCGACGGTCGCCGTCACCGGCTACGTGTTCTTCCGCGCCCTCCGCACGCGGCCCTGGGTCGCGGCGTTCTCCGCGGTCCTGCTGTCGCTGCTGCCGTACCACTTCCTCCGGATCGGATTCGGCCACGCGTTCCTCGCCAACTACTGGGCGATCCCGCTCCTGGGCGTGATGGTGCTGATGGTCGCCGGACCGCGCACCGATCCTCTCCGAGCCTGGGCCGAGCGGGGCGCGACGCGGAGGAGCCGCGTACTGCGCTCCGTCGTCCCGGGAGTCGTGCTCGGGCTCCTGGTGGCGAGCACGGGCGGCTACTACTACGTCTTCGCGGTCCTGGTCCTCGGAGCGACCTGGGCGGTGAGCACGGCCGCCGGGCTCCTCTCCCGCGAGCGGCTGCGCGTGCTCGCGGTCTCGTCGGTGCCGATCCTCGCGCTCGGCGTGTTCGTCGGGCTCTCGCTGCTGCTGCTCTCGCTCGACTTCGGGGAGCGCTACAGCCCGTACTTCACGTCGCGGACCGTGGGGGAGTCGGAGGCCTACGCCGGCAAGCTCGTGCTGCTGGGCCTGCCCTGGTCGGGGACCGGGCTGCCGCAGGGGTACGGCCTGCTGAACACCTACGCGGGCCAGTCCGGCGTGGCGCCGACGACGGAGCCGCCCGGGTTCTCGATCCTCGCCAGCGTCGCGCTCCTGATCACGCTCGTGGCGCTCCCGATCTCCGCGCTCGGCGGCGGACGGGCGCTCCGTGCGACCGCGGTCGGCCGGTTCTTCTCGGACGCCCGCGTGCGCGTCCTCGCCGTGGCGACACTGGCCGCGCTCCTCTTCTACACGGTGACGGGCCTGGGCGTCGTGGTCTCGCTGGTGGCGGGGCCGACGATCCGTGCGTGGGCGCGGATGTCGATCGTCATCGCGGTCCTCGTCCTCGGCGTGCTCGCGCTCCTGCTCGATCGGATCACGGCCCGTGGCGGTGTCCGGATCCTCGTGGCGGCGCTGCTCGCCGCCGTCGCCGTCATCGATCAGCTGGCCGGAGTATCGGCCGCGGTGCCGATCGCTCCGACCGACGACTCCGAGATGCGCTCGTTCGTGTCGGAGGCCGACGCGCAGCTGGACGACGGCTGCGGAGTAGTGGAGCTCCCCCTGAAGAGCTTCCCCGACAGCGGGCGGATCGGAGCGCTCTCCGACTACGACGAGGCGCTGCCCTACCTCGCGACCGAGGAGGGACGCCTCCGCTGGAGCTACGGGGCGGTGGAGGGCACCTACGGCTGGGACGTCTGGGGCGACGTCGACGACCCCGCGGAGTTCGCCGACGCCGTGGCGGGCAGCGGCGCCTGCGCCGTCTACGTGGACACCGCCGGCTACACCGACGACCCCGACGGCTGGCGGGCCTACGTCGAGGCGGCGACGGGGGACGTCGAGCCCGAGGTCGCCTCCGTCTCCGGGCGCTGGCTGCTGTTCACGACCCGGCGCTGATCAGCGGTCGTCGAAGGCCAGCTCGAGCAGGCGCCGGGCGGTGCGGTCCCACCCCGGGATGGGCTCCGGTGCGAGTCGCCGGGGACGGCGCAGCGCCTCTCCGATCGCGGCCGACCACCCGGTGCGGTCCGCCGGGTCGATGAAGACGGCGGTGGACTCCCGCCCGGCGAGCGCGTCGCGGAGGCCGGGGATGTCTGCCGCGAGCACCGGAGTGCCGCAGGCGACGGCCTCGAGGGCGGGCAGGCCGAAGCCCTCGTGCCAGGAGGGCATGGCGACGGCGTCGGCCCCCGTGAGCAGGGCCGGCAGATCCTCGTCGGCGACGTAGGAGGAGGCGAAGCGCACGTCGGCTCCTGCGGCCACCGCGCGGGCGACGGCGGAGTGGACGTCCTCGTTGTCCCAGCCGTCCCCGCCCACCAGGAGCAGGGTGTGGTTCTCCGGCCGCTCGGCCTGCCGGTACGCGTCCACCAGGGTGACGAGGTTCTTGCGGCGCTCGATCGATCCGACGAAGAGCAGGTAGGACCCGAGCCCGTGCTGCGCGCGGACCCGCGACACCTCCTCCTCCCCACGGGCATGGAAGAGGTCGGCGTCGATCGTGGTCGGCAGCACGCGGACGCGCGCCGGATCGACGCCCAGAGCGCTCTCGACCTCGGCCGCGGAGGACGGGGTGCCGGTCAGGACCAGGTCGCTGCGCCGGATCCACCGGGGCACGGACCGCGACAGCAGCTCTCGGCGCTCGCGCGGAACGAGCTCGGGCATCACAGCGAAGCAGACGTCGTGCACGAAGGTGAGCGAGCGGGAGCGGGCGAGCGGCCAGCTCCGGAAGTTCGGGAAGAAGTAGGCGCCGCGGCCGAGCAGGAGGTCGATCCCCGGCGCGGGCACTCGGGTCAGTGCGCTCCACACCGGCCGGGGCAGCGGCACCGGTCGGACGCGCAGCGTACGGAAGCCGAAGCGCTCGATCGAGCCCGCCTCGCTCGCCGGCACGACGAGGAGCACCTCGACCTCTGCGGCGGTCGCGTCGGTGTCCAGCGCGTGCAGCAGGCCGAGCAGGACGCGGCCGACCCCGGTCAGGCGCGGCGCCGCGAGGGCGGTCGCGTCGACCAGGAGGCGGCGGCGCCGCGCGGTCACGGCCTGCTGAGGCGGACGGTGGAGTCGATGTCGACGACGCCGTCGTGCACGGAGGCCCGCTCGACCGTGAAGGTCGCGGCGACCGGGATCCGCATGGTCTCGCCCTGCGAGAAGGTGGCCGAGGAGGCGTGCACGGCGTAGTTGCCGGCGCCGAGGTGCAGGTCGGGGAGGGTGAACGTGACCGTCATCTCTCCGTCGACCGCGCTCAGCGGCGTGCCGATGCGCTCGGTGTTCGTCCCGAAGACGCGCTGGCCGAGGGGGGTGTCGATGCCCATGCCGATGTTCCAGTCGTCGACCGGGCGGCTGGTGCGCACCGTGACGTCGAACTCGAGGGTCTCGCCGCTGCGGACGACCGTGCCGCCGTGCTCGATCGATCCGCCGCGCAGTCGGCAGCCCAGGATCTCGATGAGCTGGGGGGCGGGCTCGTCCGCGGCCTCGGCGGCCTCGGCCTCGCGCTCCTGGCGGGCGGCCCGACGGTCCTCGAAGCTCTCGCGGAGGACCTGGAGTCCCTCGGAGGTCTCGCCGTCGAAGACGACGGTGCCCTTCTCGAGGACGATGGTGCGGTCGCAGAGCTCGCCGACCTGCTCGAGCGAGTGGGTGACCAGCACGATGGTCTTCCCCGCGCGCTGGAAGGCGCGGATGCGGTCCATGCACTTGCGCTGGAACGGCTCGTCGCCGACGGCGAGCACCTCGTCGACCAGCAGCAGGTCGGGATCGGTGTGGATCGCGATAGCGAAGGCGAGCCGCACGTACATGCCCGACGAGTAGAACTTGACCTGGGTGTCGATGAACTCGGCGATCTCGGAGAAGTCGACGATCGAGTCGAACTTGCTGTCCAGCTCGCTGCGCGAGAGTCCGAGGATCGCGCCGTTGAGGTAGACGTTCTCGCGCCCGGTGAGGTCGGGGTGGAAGCCCGCTCCGAGCTCGAGGAGCGCGGCGAGGCGTCCGCGGCGCTCCACGGTGCCGGTCGTCGGCTGCACGATGCCGCCGATGAGCTTGAGGAGCGTGCTCTTGCCCGATCCGTTCGCGCCGATGAGGCCGACGGTCGAGCCCAATGGGATCTCGAGGTCGACGTCGCGGAGTGCCCAGAACTCGTCGCGGTGCTTGCGCCCGCGGCCGAAGTTGACGATCCGCTCCTTGAACGACTTGTCCTTGCGGATGACGAAGCGCTTGGAGGCGTTGCGCACCCGGACGACGGTCGGGGTGCCGGAGGAGGCGGGCACGGACTCCTGCTTGCTGGTGAGGGTCACGATCAGATCTCCTGGGCGAAGTTGCCCTCGAGGCGGCGGAAGATCCGGTGGCCGATCCACACGAACACCAGCCCGACGACGAGGACGATGAGAAGGCGCAGCTCCATGTCCGGCGGCCACACCTGGGGGGCGATCTCCTTGCCGTCGATGATGCTGACGCGCGAGCCGTCTCCCCAGATCGCGCGCTGGAAGGCGAGGATCGCGTTAGAGATCGGGTTGATGAGGTAGAGCTGCTCGGCCCAGCCGTGGCCCGCTCCGGTCGAGGCGGCGACGACGAAGTTCCACGCGTAGACGATGGGGGAGAGCCAGAAGAAGATCTGCAGCCCGACCTCGACGAGGAACTGGACGTCGCGGAGGTAGACGTTGAGGGCCGAGAGGGCCAGGGCCAGCGCGAGGCCGTACACGAGCACGATCGCCAGCGCGGGCACGATGTAGAGGAGCTGGACGCCGAAGATCAGCGAGCCCGTGAGGACGGCTCCCGCGATCAGGACGACGAACTGCACACCGAAGTTGAAGAGGGCCGAGCCGATGGCCGCCACCGGGAAGATCTCCCGCGGCAGGTACACCTTCTTGATCAGTCCGCCGTTGCCGAGGATCGACGTGGTGCCCGCGGTCACGATCTCGCTGAACAGGCCCCAGAGGGTGAGCCCCGAGAAGACGAAGATCGCGAAGTTCGGGACGCCGCGAGAGGCCCCGAGGATCTGGCCGATCGCCACGTAGTAGATGAGGAGCATGATCAGCGGCCGGACGAGGCTCCAGACGAAGCCCAGGCTGCTGTCCTTGTAGCGCGACTTCAGCTCGCGCCCCACGAGCAGGCGGAGCAGCTCGCGGTGCCGCAGGATCTCGGCGAGGGAGGCGACGAAGCCGCCCGAGCCGCCGCCGACGGCCGACGTGGTGCCGGCGATCTGGAACGGCTCGTCGGCGATCGCGCGCGCGCGATCCACAGCTTTGCTGGGCATGGAACTCCAAGCTCTCGGCCTCCGCCGGGCGACGGACCGCATCATTATACGTGCGGCCCACCCTGGAGCCCCCTGGCTGGCGTGCCGGTGCGCGGCGCATGGCGGGTAGTCTTGCTCCCGCTCGCCGACTGAACGACACGAACGAGGTGTTCGCCATGCCCACGCAGCCTTCCGACGTCCCCCTGGACCCGGCGCCGCAGAGCGCTGGGGACCCCGCCCCCGTCCTCGGCGGCACGGGCGAGGACGCTCCTCCCGCTCCCGACCCGAGCCTCGAGTCGGCCGTCGGCGACGCCGCTCCCGCAGCCGTCCCGGCGGAGCCCGCGCGCACGTCCGGGGTTCCGGTGGAGCCCCGTCTCGCCGAGCCCGAGTCCCCGGACGAGGAGCTCGCCCGCCTGCGCGCGCAGGTCGACTCCCTCCTCAACGACCCCTTCGACGAGTGGGTCGAGCGGATCCAGGTGGGCGGAGTGACCGCCTCCGGCTTCGAGCGCACCCTCTCCTGGCGGGTGACGAAGCCGCTCCGCCTGGTGCGCACCTTCCAGATCCGCGTCGAGCAGCTCGGGCTGTCGGGCGCCGTCGGCCACAGCGCGCGCTTCGTGAAGCGCCGCCTGTCCGGTCGGGCGCGATGAGCGACCGGTCGCAGGTCTCGGCCGCCGGCTCGGCCGCCGCGCGCGCCCACCGCACGGAGGCGATGCTGCAGCGCCTGGAGCAGATCGGCGCGCTCCTCTTCGACGAGGAGCGCCGCGCCTCGCTGCGCACCCGCGGGCCCGGCCCGTACCTCGACGAGGTGGCCCGAGAGATCCGCTCGCGCCAGGACGACGAGCTGACCTGGGTCGCGCTGGTGTCGTTCACGGCCGCGTACCCGACGAGCGAGCTGTTCGACTGGTTCCGCCGCGCCCTCGAGCTCGCCCCCGAGGAGGCGGCGCTGCGCATCTTCCTCGAGGCGGGCTCCCGCACCGCGACCGGGTTCGCCGATCTGGACGCCCGTGTCGAGGTCGTCACCGGGGCCGTCCTGATCGACGTCGACTTCCCCGCCCGCCACGGTCACAACACCGGCGTCCAGCGGGTCGTGCGCCAGACCGTGTCCCGCTGGGACGCCGAGCACGAGATCGTCCCGGTCGCCTGGGTTCACGGATCGATGTCCTTCCGGCGCCTGAGCGCGATCGAGCACGAGCGCGTCGTCGACTGGTCCTCCGCCGGGCGGCGCGACTGGGAGCACGGCGATCCGGAGCGCATCGAGTTCGTCGTGCCCTACCGCAGCGTCGTCGTCATCCCCTCGGTGCCCGACTACAACCAGTGCGGGCCGCTCGCGGCCCTCGCCGAGTACTCCGGCAACGAGGTCGTCGTCCTCGGCCACGACGCCATCCCCGTCGTCAGCGCCGACACGGTGCCGCCGGAGGAGACGGTGCGCTTCGTCAACTTCCTCTCCGTGGTCAAGCATGCCGAGCGCGTCGCCACGGTGAGCGCCGCGGCTGCGCTGGAGTTCGAGGGCTTCGTGCGAGCGCTCCCCGCTCAGGGCCTCACCGGCCCGACCGTCGTCCCGGTCCCGCTGCCCGTGGAGCTCCCGGACGGCCTGCGCTCCGAGGGCCGGAGCGCGTCCGGCCTGCCGCTCGTGCTCTGCGTCGGCAGCCAGGAGCCCCGCAAGAACCATCTCGCGGTGCTGCACGCCGCCGAGGTCCTCTGGCGCGAGGGCCTGCGCTTCCGCGTCCGCTTCATCGGCGGGGCCAACCCCTGGGCGCACCAGGTCTTCGATCCCCGCGTGCGCGAGCTGGTCGCCGCCGGACGCCCGGTCGAGGTGCTCCGCGGAGCCGACGACGACGTCCTGATCGCGAGCTACCGGGAGGCGCTGTTCCTGGCGTTCCCGTCGCTGCACGAGGGGTACGGCCTGCCGGTCGCCGAGGCGCTGTCGATCGGGCTCCCCGTGCTGACCTCGCGCTACGGCAGCACGGCGCAGATCGCCGAGCACGGCGGATGCGTCCTGATCGACCCGGAGTCCGACGAGGAGATCACCGACGGCATGCGCCGCCTGCTGACGTCGCTGGAGCTCGTCGACGAGCTCCGCCTCGAGGCGGCAGAGCGGCCCGAGCGCACCTGGGACGACTACGCCCGGGAGCTGTGGGCCGCCCTGATCGGCCCCTCGGCCCTCATCGAGCACGAGGAGGCGCCCCGTGCGCTCTAAGCAGTACCTGGTCGACCGCCTCGCCACCCTGGTGCGCACCCTGGCCCCCACTGTGGAGCCGCTGGGCAGCGTCGACGCCCTCACCGGACAGCTGAGCGTTCTGCTGCCCGCCCCCACCGACCGCGAGGTCTGGCTGGTGCTCGCCGTCCTCCGCGGCACGCTCCCGCGCCGGGAGGACGTCGTCGACGGCCGCCGCCGGGCCCGGCTGGACGGCACCGCCGGTCTGCTCACCCACGCCGCATCCACCATCGCCTCGAACCGGGTCTTCGCCCGCTTCCACCACCCCGAGGTCGAGGTGGTCGTCGGCGCGGTCGTCGTCGACGTGCACCACACCGCGCGCACGGGGCTGGCCACGGGCATCCAGCGCGTGGTGCGCCAGAGCCTCGTCCGCTGGACGCGCGACCACGAGATCCTGCTCGCCGGCTGGGACTCGACCCACGAGTCGCTCGTCATGCTCACCCCGGAGCAGAGCCGGAACGCCGTCTCGGGCGACGTGCCCGACGCCGCGGAGGACCGCTCCCGCGTGATCGTCCCGTGGCAGGGCACCTACCTCCTGCCCGAGCTCGCCGTGGAGGACGAGCGGACGTCGCGCGTCTCCGCCCTCGCCGAGTTCAGCGGCAACCGCACGGGCACCATCGGCTTCGACTGCGTGCCGGTCACCACCGCCGAGACGGCGAGCACCGGCATCAGCGCCGCCTTCTCGCGCACGCTCGTCGCTGTGTCGCACATGGACCGCATCGCGACCATCTCCGAGGCGGCCGCGACCGAGTACTCCGGCTGGCGCCACATGCTCGGCAGCGTCGGGATGCAGGGGCCGGACATCCGGCCGATCCTGCTGCCCTCGCAGCCGGAGAGCGTCTCGGACGAGGAGCTGGCCACCGCCGCGCGCTCGCTGGTGACCGGTGACCTCCCGCTCGTCGTCTGCGTCGGCAGCCACGAGCCGCGGAAGAACCACCTGGCGGTGCTCCAGGCCGCCGAGCTGCTCTGGCGCCGGGGCGTTCGCTTCAGCCTGGTCTTCATCGGCGGCAACGCCTGGAGCAGCGCCGAGTTCGAGTACCGACTCGAGGTCCTCGAGGGCCAGGGCCGTCCGGTCCGCTCGCTCTCCAAGATCACCGACGCGCTGCTCTGGAGCGCCTACCGCCTGGCCCGGTGCACCGTGTTCCCCTCGATCAACGAGGGCTACGGTCTCCCGATCGTGGAGTCGATCTCGGTCGGCACCCCGGTCGTGACCTCCGGATTCGGCAGCATGCACGAGGTCTCCGCCTCGGGCGGCGCGCTGTTCGTCGATCCGCACGACGACCACGACATCGCCGCGGCCCTCGAGCGGCTGCTGACCGACGACGAGCTGCACGCGCGGCTCTCGGCGGAGGCGCTCGCGATCGACGGCGGCACCTGGGACGAGTACGCCGCCCGCGTCTGGTCGTACCTCGTCGAGGGCGAGGGCGTCGACGAGCGGGCCCGGGCCGAGCAGTCGGACGCGACCGCCTAGGCGTCCTCGATCCACCGCGTGCAGAAGGCCCCCGCTCCAGGAGCGAGGGCCTTCTGCACGCGGTGCGCGCGGCTCAGCGGGAGCGGCGCGCCAGCTCGAGGTCGTTCTCGACCATGCGGGCGACGATCTCCTCGAAGCCGACGGTCGGCGCCCAGCCGAGCACCTCGCGGGCCCGGGAGGCGTCCCCGCGCATCTCGGGGGTGTCCACGGGGCGCGCGAACCGCGGGTCGATCGTGACCCGCTGCTCCCAGTCGTCGATGCCGGCCGCGGTGAAGGCGGCACGGACGAAGTCGCGGACCGAGTGCGCGACTCCGGTCGCCACGACGTAGTCGCCCGCCTCCTCGGCGCGCGAGGCGCGCACGAGGGCGTCCACGTAGTCGGGGGCCCAGCCCCAGTCGCGGCGCGCGTCGAGATTGCCGAGCGAGAGCTCCGACTCGGCGCCCGTCGCGATCGCCGCGACTCCGGCGGTGATCTTGCGGGTGACGAAGCCGAGCGGCCGACGCGGCGACTCGTGGTTGTAGAGGATGCCGGACGAGGCGTGCAGCCCGCGGCCGCGGTAGACCGCGACGAGGTGGTGCGCGAACGCCTTCGCGGCTCCGTAGGGCGAGACCGGGCGGATCGGGGTCCGCTCGGTCTGCGGGTTCTCGGTCGCGGCCCCGAAGATCTCGGAAGAGGAGGCCTGGACGAAGCGGACCTCCCGGCCCGCCGACTCCTGGAGCGCCAGCGAGCCCTCCAGGAGCGCGGCGACCGCGGTGCCGGTCACTTCGGCCGTGAGCACGGGCTCCTTCCACGAGAGCGCGACGGAGGAGAGGCCGGCGAGGTGGAAGACCGTGTCCGGCTGCGCCTCCGCGACGATACGGCCGAGGCCGGAGGCGTCGCGGAGGTCGCCCTCGAAGGGGCGGACGGCGGCGGGAAGAGCGGCGTCGTCGGTCCCGCGCACGAGCGCGGAGACCTCCCAGCCGTCGGCGAGCAGGCGCTCGACGAGGTAGCCCCCGTCCTGACCGCTCGCTCCGGTGACGAGAGCGGCAGGCATGACTACTTGATCAGCGCGGACTGCTCGGCGAGGTCGTTCTCGACCATCATCGCCACGAGCTCGGGGAACGAGACCTTCGGTTCCCAGCCGAGGACGTCGCGCGCCTTCGCCGGGTCGCCGATCAGCAGGTCCACCTCGGCGGGACGCATGAACGCGGGGTTCTGGGTCACGTACGGGGTCCAGTCCTCGATGCCGACGTGGTTGAAGGCGATGTCGAGGTACTCGCGGATCTCGTGGGTCTCGCCGGTCGCGACCACGTAGTCGTCGCCCTCGGGCTGCTGCAGCATGCGCCACATCGCGTCGACGTAGTCGCCGGCGAAGCCCCAGTCGCGCTTCGCGTCGAGGTTGCCGAGCTCCAGCGTCTCCTGGAGGCCGAGCTTGATGCGGGCGACCGCGAGGCTGATCTTGCGCGTGACGAACTCCGGTCCGCGGCGGGGCGACTCGTGGTTGAAGAGGATGCCGGAGGAGGCGTGCATGCCGTACGACTCGCGGTAGTTGATGGTCATGTAGTGGCCGAAGACCTTGGCCACGCCGTAGGGCGAGCGCGGCCAGAGCAGCGTCTCCTCGCTCTGCGGGACCTGCTGGACCTTGCCGAACATCTCGGAGGAGGAGGCCTGGTAGAACTTCACGCGCGACATGTCGGAGCCGGCGTAGAGGCGGGTCGCCTCGAGGATGTTGAGCACGCCCTTGCCGGTCACATCGGTGGTGAGCGACGCGTTCTCCCACGAGTAGGCGACGAACGAGATCGCACCGAGGTTGTAGACCTCGTCGGGCTGGGCGGCGGCGAGCACGCGCACGAGGCTCGACACGTCGGTCAGGTCGCCGGTGAGCAGGGTCACCTCGGGCACGGTGCGGCGGACCAGCTCGTACTTGGGGTTGTTCTGCCCGCGGACGAGCCCGAAGACCTCGTAGCCCTTCGAGAGGAGGAGCTCGGCGAGGTAGAGGCCGTCCTGGCCGGTGATTCCGGTGATCAAAGCGCGGGGCACGTGGTGGTCCAATTCGTCGGGGTCGATGACAGCGGGACACATACTACCCACGGGCACGGCCGGGCGCCGGGAGCGGTGCGGCCCGCCGGTATCCTGGCCGGGCTTCGGACCGATTGGACGCCATGCCGGAACTCCGCCCCGTCACGCTCGCCGTGCTCACCGTCGACCCGGGCGGGATGGGCGGCGGCGAGACCTACGCGCGCGCGCTCACGCGCCTCCTGGCGCCGCGGCCGGGGGAGGAGGGGCCCGACGTGCAGGTGCTCGTCCCCGAGAACGCGCGCGGCTTCAGCGAGGGCGTGCCCGAGGTCGTGGCCGAGGGGGTCGTCAGCGGGGCGGGCCACCGCCGCCGGGCCGTGGGGATGCTCCAGGCGCTCCTGCGCACGCCGCGCCTGCGCCGGCGCCTGGGCCGGGACGCGGTGCTCTACTTCCCGTTCACGGTCCCGCTCCCGTGGCCGTCGCGGCGGCAGGGGCACGTGCAGATGCTGTTCGATCTGCAGCACCGCGACCTCCCGCACCTCTTCCCCCGCGTCGAGCGCGTCTTCCGCCGGCTCGCCTACGAGGCGACCGCTCGCCGCGCCGACGCGGTCATCACGATCAGCGCCTTCACCAAGGGGCGGATCGTCGAGCTGCTGGGCATCCCGGAGGAGCGGATCCACGTGTCGCATCTCGGCGTGGACACCCGGCGCTTCGTCGCGAATCTGGGCACACGCGAGGACTTCGTCTTCTACCCGGCGCGCGCCTGGCCGCACAAGAACCACGCCCGCCTGTTCGAGGCGGTGCGCCTGCTTCGGGAGGAGGGGCACGCCCTCCGCCTCGTGCTGACAGGAGGGGATCTGGACCGCCTCGGCCCGCTGCCGGACTTCGTCGAGTGGCGCGGCCACGTCACTCCGGAGGAGCTCGCCGACCTCTACCGCCGAGCCGCGGTGCTGGCGTTCCCGAGCCTCTACGAGGGCTTCGGCCTCCCTCCCATCGAGGCGATGGCGTCGGGATGCCCGGTCGCCGCGTCCGACGCGGGCTCGCTCCCGGAGATCTGCGGGGACGCCGCGGTCTACGTCGATCCGCTCGAGCCGCGCTCGATCGCGGACGGGATCCTCGAGGCGATCGAGCGGACCGGCGAGCTCGGCCCGCTCGGCGTCGAGCGTGCCCGGTCCTTCAGCTGGGAGCGCTGCCGGGAGGAGCACCTCGCCGTGCTCCGCCAGGTGGCGCGGCGGCGCGGGCGCTGAGGAGCCCGGTCAGTCCCGCGGGTGCAGGAGCCGACGCCAGCTCAGTCCCTGGGCCGCGCGCATCGCGCAGAGCACCACGAGCAGCCAGCCGGCGTCGAGCAGGATCGAGCTCTCGGCCAGCGCGGTGACCATCAGCACGGTCAGCACCAGCACCGGCCAGACGTGCACGACCGCCTTGCGCTCGGAGGCGATCAGCCAGGAGCGCCAGAGCGCGAGGCCGATCAGCACGACGAAGAGGACCACCCCGACCGCGCCGACCTGCAGGGCCACGTCGAAGAGCGCGTTGAGGCTCGACGAGTGCGGGCGGCCCGAGAGGTAGTCGATGGCGGTGAAGGGGTAGAGGTCGGGCCGCCAGTAGCCCACCCAGCCCCAGCCGACGATCGGAGCGAGGTCCGTGAAGCGCCAGACCTGCTGCCAGAGCCGCAGCCGGAACTCGAACTCGCTGCCCGCGTTCAGCAGCTCGATCACCCGGTAGCGCAGGAGCCACACGGTGAGGGCGGCCGCTGCGGCGACGCCGAGCACCGCGACCTGCCGCCGCCGACGGTGGGTGCCGTCGCCGTGGCGCACCCAGCGCAGAGCGAGGGCGACGACGACGGCCACGGCGAGCACGCCCGCGCTCACGGCCGAGCGCGTGAAGAGGAGGGTGACCGCGGCGAGGGCGATCGAGGCGACGGCCGGCCCGCGGGCGACGGAGCGGGTCATCAGCTCCACCGAGAACGTCACGATCGCCAGCAGGCAGACCAGCCCGAGCTGGTTGCGCGTGCCGACCAGTCCCTGGATCGGCCCGCCGACCGCGAGCAGTCCCTCCACGCCGAGGAAGCGCAGCGGCTGGTCGATCAGCACCCCCGAGAGCACCTCCACGGCAAGCGAGGCGATCAGCACGACCCGCAGCACGTCGCCGACCGAGCGGATGATCTGGATGATGTCGCGCGTGAGGCCGATCGCGATCGCCAGGAACGCCAGGGCGAACTGGTAGACGACGCTCGAGACCGTGGCCCAGGTGTAGTCGCTCCACAGCACGCTGAGCGCGATCCAGCCGAGGAACACCAGGATGCTCGTGGGCAGCAGGCCCTCCCAGTCGAGCCGCCCGCGCCGCAGGACGAGCATGACCGCGGCGAGGGCGGTGAGCGTGGCGACGGCGGCGATGTAGCCGGGCCAGCCGATGAGCCCGCGGACAGCCGGGGCGCAGAGGACGGTGACGAGAGTGGTCTGCGCGAGGGCCGCCGCGAACTGCGGGGACGCCGTCGCGTCGGCGACGGAGGCGGGGAGCGAGGGGCGGCGGGGCCTCATCGCCTCGGGGAGGCGTCGGCGAGGGGGAGCGGGGTCGCGGCGAGGACCTCGGGCGTCTCGCTCGCCGGCCGCTTGGTCTGCACTGCGAAGAGGACGAGGAGCAGCCAGCCTCCCTCGATGAGGATCCGGCTCTCGAACAGCGACTGCGCCAGGAGGGCGACCACGATCAGCAGCGGAGCGAGGCTGACGGCCGTGTAGGGGAGGGTCGAGGTCGCGTCGCGCCGCGGGCGGTCGACCGCGCGGAACCAGGAGCGCCACAGCGTCGAGACGGCGAGCGCCGCGAAGAGGACGAGGCCGACCGCTCCGAGCTGGAGGGCGACGTCGAGCCAGGCGTCGTGGGCCTGCAGGTAGAGCACGCCCTTGCGCTCGGCGAGGGTGTCGAACGGGGCGGCCCAGGGAGCCCAGTAGCTGACCCAGCCCCAGCCGAGGACCGGGCGCTGCAGCGTGAGCGCGATCACCGAGTCCCAGATGTCGAGGCGGCCCGTGGCGTCCTCGCTCTTGCCGAGCAGGCCGAGGAGGGCGCCCCAGCCCGCGGCGCCTCCGGCGACGGCGGCCACCGCCAGCCCCGCGGCGGTCAGGTAGACGGGACGGCGGCGGGACTCGCCCCTCCGGCGAGCCCAGAGCGCGAACGCGGCCGCGAGGACGACGGCGACGAGGCAGAGCAGGACGGTCGCCGAGCGGGTGAGCAGGAGGGTCGCGACGTACAGGGCGACCCAGACCGCCCCCCAGCGGCGCCGGATCGAGTGGGCCGCCAGCTCGATCGCGATCACGATCAGGCCGAGCAGGGCGAGGAAGCCGAGGAGGTTGCGGTTGCCGACGATCCCCTGGACGGGCTCGCCGGTGAAGAGGGCGGCCTGCGACCAGTAGAAGGCGTCGGGCGTCGGTCCGTCGGCGGGAGGCTCGACGCCGAACGGCAGGACGGGCTGCTGCACGACGACCGCGATCACGAGCTCGAAGAGGAGCGAGAGGCCGACGGAGAGGCGCAGGGCCCGTCCGAGAGCCGTGAGCAGTTCCCGGCTGCTCAGCGTGACGGCGAGGACGACGCCGCCGAGCGTCGTCGCGAGCTGCGCCGTGACTCCGATCGCGCTCGCTCCCGGATAGGCGGACCACAGCAGCGAGAGCACCGCGAGCCCGAGGAAGAGGACCAGCGACTTCGGCGTGCGGGCCCAGCGCGGGCGGGGGCGGGCGCGGACGAGCACGGCGATCGAGGCGCCCAGGAGCAGCGCGACGACGACGCCCCAGCCCCACCATCCGGCGAGGTTCCGCAGCGACTGGCCGGCCAGCAGCACGGCCAGCACCGCCACCGCGAGCGCTCGGGGAGCGGCGGGGGCGGCGCGTCGGATCATGGCGACCAGTCTAGGGAGCGGGGGCGGCGCGGCGGCGTGCCGGGCGCGCCGCCGCTCGCTCCCCGGCCGGGGAGGCTCAGACGAACGCGGCGGTGCCGGTGATCGAGCGGCCGACGATCAGCGTGTTCATCTCGCGGGTGCCCTCGTAGGAGTAGAGGGCCTCCGCGTCGGCGAAGAAGCGGGCGACGCCGTAGTCGAGGACGATGCCGTTGCCGCCCATCACCTCGCGGCACCAGGCGACGGTCTCGCGCATCCGGGCCGTCGCGTAGGCCTTCGCGAGGGCGGAGTGCTCGTCGCGCTGCTCGCCGGCGTCGAGCATCTCGGACACGCGGGTCGCCAGGGCGATGCTGGCCGTGATGTTGCCGATGCTCTTGACCAGGAGGTCCTGCACCAGCTGGTGCCCGACGAGCGGCTTGCCGAACTGCACGCGCTCCTTCGCGTAGCGCAGCGCCGCGTCGTAGGCGCCGATCGCGACGCCGATGGCCTGCCAGGCGACCTCGGCGCGGGTGAGCCGGAGCACCTTCGCGGTGTCGCGGAACGAGTTCGCGCCCTGCAGGCGCAGCGACTCCGGGACGCGGACGCCCTCGAGCACGATGTCGGCGTTCTGCACCGTGCGCAGGCTCTGCTTGCGCGCGATGGCGGTGGCGCGGTAGCCCGGCGTCGAGGTGGGGACGAGGAAGCCCTTCACCTGGCCGTCCTCCGCGTCCTTCGCCCAGATCACGGTCACGTCGCTGAAGGTCGCGTTGCCGATCCAGCGCTTCTCGCCGTCGAGGATCCAGTCGTCGCCGTCCCGGCGGGCGGTGGTGCGCAGGCCCTGGGCGGAGTCGGAGCCGGAGTGCGGCTCGGTGAGGCCGAAGGCGCCGACGACCTCGCCCGAGGCGAGCTTCGGCAGCCACTCGGCGCGCTGCTCCTCGGAGCCGGCGACGCCGACCGTTCCCATCACCAGGCCGTTCTGCACGCCCACGTAGGTCGCGATGCCCGCGTCCACCCGGCCCAGCTCGAGCGCCACCCAGCCGCGGAACACGGCGGAGTTCTCGATCGCGCGGGTCTCGGGCCAGGAGAGGCCGATGACGCCGGTGGCGTGGATCGCGGGGATCAGCTGCCGCGGGAACTCCGCGCGCTCCCAGTACTCGTCGGCGATCGGCCGCACCTGCTCCTCGAGGAACGCGCGGACGCCGACCAGCAGCTCCTTCTCGGCGGGCGTGAGCGCCGCCTCGAACCCGTAGAAGTCGGCCCCCAGGGTCTCGAAGGTCGTGCTGTCCATGCTCTGTGCTCCCTCGCTCGTCGGATGCGGCACGGCGACCGCTCCGACGGCGACAGTGCTGCGACTCCCAGCGTACGAAGCGCGCCTGCGAGTGCCGCGTCCTCTGGCGGAGAGCACCAACAGGCGGGCCCTCCTCCCGGGCCCGCGTTGTGGATCCTGCTAGCGTCGCAGCGGAGCGGCCCCGGCGCGTCCGGCTGAGCGGCTCGGACCCACCCCTCGGACGGAAGGCCAGCGCTCCCGTGTTCATCCCGATCGGCAACACCCCCCGCGACTACGCCTGGGGCTCGCTCACCGGCATCTCGGAGGCCCTCGGCACCGCGCCCTCCGGCGCCCCCGAGGCCGAGCTCTGGCTCGGCGCGCACCCGGGCTCGCCCGCGCGCATCCTCGACCCCGCCTCGGTCGGCGCCGGCACGCTCGCCGAGTGGATCGGCGAGCACCCCGAGGCGGCGCTCGCCGGAGTGGAGGGGTCGGTCGATCCGGTCTCGGGCGCTCCCCGTCTGCCGTTCCTGCTCAAGATCCTCGCCGCGGGCGGGCCGCTGTCGCTCCAGGCCCACCCCTCGTCCGAGCGGGCCCGGCGCCGGTTCGTCGAGGAGGAGGAGGCCGGCATCCCCCGCGACGCCGCCGATCGCAACTACAAGGACCCGTTCCACAAGCCCGAGCTGATCTACGCGCTCAGCGAGACCTTCGACGCGCTCTGCGGCTTCCGTGAGCCGGCGGACGCCCGGGCGCTGCTCGCCGAGCTGGCCGGGCGCGCCCCGGCGGAGGAGGCGGCCGCGATCGCGCGGTTCGCCCGGACGCTCGAGGGCGAGCCCTCGGAGGTCCTCCGCGGCGCCGTGTCGTGGCTGCTCGCCGACGGCGACCGTGCGGAGGTCGCCGCGCTGGTGTCCGCGGTCGTCGCGGCGTCCGCGGGCGACGACCGCCTCGAGACGACCACGGTCCGGGACCTGGCCGAGAGCTACCCGGGCGACCCCGGAATCGTGCTCTCGCTCCTGCTCAACCGCGTCCGCCTCGCCCGCGGCGAGGTGCTCTACCTGCCCGCAGGCAACATCCACGCCTACCTCGCGGGCACGGGCGTGGAGCTGATGGCCGCCTCCGACAACGTGCTGCGCGGGGGCCTCACGCCCAAGCACATCGACGTGCCCGAGCTGGTGAGCGTCCTCGAGTTCTCGCCGCTGCCCGTGCCCTACCTCCCGGCCGAGCAGGCCGGATCGGGCGTGCGCGTCTACCGTCCGGACGTCCCCGACTTCGTGCTCGCCGTCGTGGAGCCGGAGTCGGAGACGCCGGCCCGCGTCGCCCTGCACGGACCCGCCATCGCGATCGCGACCGAGGGCTCGTTCTCGCTCGAGGGCGCCGAGGGCTCGGTCCGCGTCGAGCGCGGCGGCAGTGTGTTCGTGACGCCGTCGGAGGGCGCCCTCGCCGTCACCGGACGGGGCAGGCTCTTCGTCGCGACGGTCTGACTCCTCCAGCGATCCCGGTGCCGCCCGCTCAGGCGGCGAACGTGCGGCGGTAGGCCGCCGGCGTGGTCCGCAGGACGCGCGTGAAGTGGTGGCGCATCACCGCAGCCGTGCCGAAGCCGACCCGCGCGGCGATCGCCTCGAGGGTCAGCTCCGTCTCCTCCAGCAGCACCTGCGCCCGGAGGAGGCGCTGGCGGGTGAGCCAGGCGAGCGGAGTCGTGCCGAGGTCGGCCCGGAAGCGGCGCGCGAAGGTGCGGGGGGCCATCACGGCGCGACGGGCCAGCGCCTCGATCGAGAGGTCCTCGTCGAGGTGCTCCAGCATCCACTCGGTGACCTCGGCCAGCGAGTCCGCGCGCGCCTCGGGAACGGGGGTCCGCAGGTACTGCGCCTGCCCGCCGTGGCGCTGCGGGGGCACGACCATCCGCCGGGCGACGACGCTCGCCGCCGTCGCGCCCAGCTCCTCGCGCACCACGTGCAGCGCCGCGTCGATGCCGGCCGCGGTGCCCGCGCTCGTCACGATGCGCCCCTCCTGCACGTAGAGGACCTCGGGGTCCACCGTGACGGAGGGGAAGCGCCGGGCGAGCTCGGCGGCGTGCATCCAGTGGGTGGTCGCGCGCCGGCCGTCGAGCAGGCCCGCCTGCGCCAGGGTGAAGGCCCCGCTGCAGACGCTGAGGATCCACGCGCCGCGCTCGTGAGCCTCGCGGAGGAGGTCGAGGACCCGCTCGTCGGCGGGCCCGCGGCCGTGGGCGGGGACGGCGATCAGGTCCGCGTCCCGGGCCGCGTCGAGACCATCGGCGATCAGCAGGTCGAATCCGAGGCTCGTGCGGACGGGGCCCGGGTCGGGAGTGGCGATCCGGAAGTCGAGGGCGGGACCTCCGTCGGCGCCGCGGTCGATCCCGAACACCTCGCAGACGACCCCGAACTCGAACGGCGCGAGGCCGGGCAGGGCGAGGAGGGCGACGGAGCGGAGCACGGCGGCAGGATATCGCGCCCCGTCGTCATCCGGCCGATCCGCGCCGTCGATCCCCGCCGCTAGGGTGTCTTCCGGCGCGCGGAGTCGCGGGCCCGCACCGAGGAGGATCCACATGGCATGGCTGGTCACCGGGGGAGCCGGATACATCGGGGCGCACGTGGTGCGCGCGTTCTCTGAGCAGGGCATCGACCCCGTCGTCCTCGACGACCTCTCCTCGGGGCACGCGTCGTTCGTGCCCGAGGGCGTCCCGTTCCACCAGGGCTCGATCCTCGACGAGGCCCTGCTCGACCGCGTGCTCGCCGAGCACGACATCGAGGGCGTCGTCCACGTCGCCGGGTTCAAGTACGCCGGAGTCTCGGTGCAGCGCCCCCTGCACACGTACGAGCAGAACGTCACCGGCACCATGCGCGTGCTGGCGGCGATGGAGCGCGCCGGGGTCTCCTCGATCGTCTTCTCCTCGAGCGCTGCCGTCTACGGCGCGGTCGACGTCGAGATCGTCACCGAGGACACCCCCAAGAGCCCGGAGTCGCCCTACGGCGAGTCGAAGCTGATCGGCGAGTGGCTGCTCGCGGACGCGGGGCGGGCGCACGGCGTCCGGCACGCCTCCCTGCGCTACTTCAACGTCGTCGGGTCCGGCTACCCGGACATCTACGACACCAGCCCCCACAACCTCTTCCCCCTCGTCTTCGAGGCTCTGCTGGACGGCCGCACGCCCCGGATCAACGGCGACGACTACCCGACGCCGGACGGCACCTGCGTCCGCGACTACATCCACGTCGCCGACCTGGCGCTCGCGCACGTCGCCGCGGCGCGCCGCCTGGCCGCCGGCGAGCCGATCGACCCGGTCTACAACTTGGGCAGCGGATCCGGGGCCTCCGTCGGGGAGATCATGCGCGCGATCGCCGACAGCACCGGCATCGCCTTCACGCCCGAGGTCGCCCCGCGGCGGCCGGGCGACCCGCCCCGCATCGTCGCCTCCGGCGCGACAGCGGCCCGCGACCTGGGCTGGGAGATGCGGCACACGGTCGCCGAGATGGTGGAGAGCGCCTGGCGCGCACGGAGCGCCGCGACCGCCTGATCGGATCTCACGTTCGCGACACGCCGGCGTGTCATGAACCCTCCACGGCGGGTTGAGGGTTTATGGTCCGCGACTTGACCTGAGCGAATGACACCGCTGTAATTACCTAGGCAGCGGCTCCGGGAGGAGCGGCCGCCGATCATCGGTTCGCAGGCGGGGTAGGAGACGGCATGACGCTTCCGGAACAGCACTCCGGAGTCCCCGAGGACTGGTTCGTCGATCCGGTCCGTCTGGGCGTGCCCGGGGTCCGACCCGGGATCGACACCGCGACCGAGGCGCCGGGGGGCGCGCTCTCCTGGCAGGTCGACTCGCTGTGCGCGCAGACCGATCCCGAGGCCTTCTTCCCCGAGAAGGGCGGCTCGACCCGCGACGCCAAGAAGATCTGCACCTCGTGCGAGGTCCGGGCCCAGTGCCTCGAGTACGCGCTCGAGAACGACGAGCGGTTCGGCATCTGGGGCGGCCTCTCCGAGCGCGAGCGCCGGAAGCTGCGCCGCCGGGCCTAGTGCCCTCCTCGCCGCGACCCGACCGACGGGGCGGCGAGCCGCAGGCGGGCGGCGCGGCGGCATCGCTTAGGGTGGTCCGCGATGTATCCACGAGTCACCGCCGTCCTCGTCGCGCGCAACGGCGCGGCCTATCTGGAACGAACCCTCGCGGCCCTGCGGGCGCAGACCCGTCAGCCCGACGCGACGGTGTTCGTCGACGGAGGCTCGAAGGACACGACCGACGAGCTCCTCGCGTCCTGGGGTCCGACGCAGCTCGTGCAGGTCGCCGAGCACCTCCCCTTCGGCCAGGCCGTGGCCCGCGCTGTCCGCGTGATGCAGCCGCCGGCCGGAGAGGACGAGTGGCTGTGGCTGCTCGCGCAGGACTCCGCCCCCGAGCCCGGCGCCCTCGCGGCGCTGCTGGGAGCCGTCGAGGTCGCCCCCTCCGTCGCGGTCGCCGGTCCCAAGATCATGGACTGGACGCGCTCCGGCTACATCCGCAGCTACGGCGAGTCGATCACCAAGCACGGCACGACCGTCCACCTCGTCGAGGACGAGCTCGACCAGGGCCAGCACGACTCCACGCCCGACGTCCTGGCCGTCGCCGCCGGCGGCATGCTCGTGCGCCACTCCCTCTGGGAGGAGCTCGGCGGCTTCGACCCCGGCCTGCCGGTCGTCGACGACGCGCTCGACTTCTCGATCCGCACCCGGCTCGCCGGACACCGGGTCAGCCGCGTGCCGGACGCCCGCGTCACCACCGCCCGCATCGGGCTGCAGCGCCCCGACGGCCGCCGCATCGACAGCGGCGAGCGGCGCCGGGCGCGCCAGCACCGCACCGCGCAGCTGCACCGCCGGCTCGCCTACGCGCCCGTCGCGCTCCTCCTCCTGCACTGGCTCTCGCTCGTCCCCCTGGCGATCGGCCGCGCGGTCGTGCGCCTGCTGCGCAAGCAGCCCGGGCTGGTCGGAGGGGAGCTGCTGGCGGCCCTCGTCGTCGCCTTCGGGGGGACGAAGGTGCTGCGGGCCCGCACCGTTCTCCGCTCGTCGAAGAACGTGGGCTGGAAGGCGATCGCGCCGCTGCGCATCCCGCTGGACGTGGTGCGGCAGCTGCGCTCGGTGCGCCACGACGCCGTGCGCGTGCAGGCCGGGCGGGACCGTCATCCGCTGCACTTCTTCCAGGGCGGGGGAGTGTGGGTCGTCCTCGTCGCCGCGCTCGCCGGCCTGGTGATCTACACGCCGCTCCTCGCTGCTCCCGCGCTCAGCGGCGGTGGTCTGCTGACGCTCTCGCCGACCGTCGGCGAGCTGTGGCGCAACGCGGCCTACGGCTGGCGCGACCTCGGCTCGGGGTTCATCGGCGCGGCGGACCCGTTCGCCTCCGTCCTCGCCGTGCTCGGCTCGCTGACCTTCTGGTCGCCCAGCTACTCGATGGTGCTGCTCTACCTCGTCGCGCTCCCCGCTGCCGCCCTCGGCGCCTGGCTGATGATCGCCCGGCTCACCCCGCGCGCGACCGCCCGCGCCGCCGGAGCCCTCGTCTACATCCTCGCTCCCGCCTTCTTCGCCGCGCAGGCCGACGGGCGCCCCGCCCCGCTGCTGGTGCACGTGCTGCTGCCCTGGCTCTTCTTCGCCGGGTTCAGCGCGTACCGCTCCTGGTCCGCCTCCGCGAGCGCCTCGATCCTGGCCGCGGCCGTCGTGGCGTGCGCGCCGGTGCTGGCCGTGCCGCTCCTGGTGATCTGGCTCGTCGTCGTCGCCACCTCGGGGCGGCGGATCGGCCGCTTCCTCGGCCTGCCGATCCCCGCGGCCGTCCTGCTCTTCCCGCTGGTGGTCGCCCGCGCACCGCGGGGCGACTGGCTCGGCGTCCTCGCGGATCCGGGCGTCCCGCTGCCCTCCGCGCAGTCGGACCTCGTCGCGCTGCTCGCCGGCTTCCCGGCCGGTCTGCCCGACGGATGGCTCGCGTTCCTCGGCGGTCTGGGGATCGGCGCCTCCGCCGCCCCGCTGGTCACGGCCGTGCTCGTCGTGCCGCTGATCGTCGCGGCGCTGGCCGCCCTCCTCCTCCCGAACAACCTCTCGGCCCTCGGCGGAGTCGGCGTGGCGGCGGCGGGTCTCGTGACCGCCTCGCTCGCCCAGGGCGTGCAGGTCGCGACCACCGGCTCCGAGGCGGTCTCCGTCTGGAGCGGTACCGGTCTCAGCCTCTACTGGCTCGGCCTGGTGATCGGCGCGTCGCTCTCGCTCGCCGCCGTGCGCTCCGTGCGCGTGGTGCCGGCGCTCGTCGTCACGGCCGCGGCAGCAGCACTGGTCGGTCCGCTCGCGGTGGCCTTCCCGTCCGGCGCCGGCACGTCCGTGTCGACCACGTCGGACCGCTCGCTCCCCGCCTACGTGGCGGCCGAGGCCCGGAACGACCCGCGGGTGGGCACGATCGTGCTCGTCCCGCAGGCGGACGGCGGCGTCCTCGCCCGGCTGGAGCGCGGAGCGGGCGCGACCCTCGACCAGCAGTCGACCCTCGCGAACACCGGCGCCGAGAGCACGGACGCGATCGACGAGCTGGCGGGCAACCTCGTCTCGCGGACGGGCTACGACGTCCCCTCCGCGCTCGAGAGCCTCGGCGTGCGCTTCGTCGTGCTGACCGAGCCGGCCGGCACCCAGGTCGGCGACGCGGCCGCCGCCGTGCGCGCGCGGGCGGCCGTCTCCCTCGACGGCAACGCGGCGTTCTCGGCCGTCGGCGACACCCGCTACGGGCTCCTCTGGACGGCCGTCGACACCGAGGGGACCCGCACCGAGGCCGCTCCGTCCGGCGTGGTCGGGCCCTTCGGGATCGCCTACACGATCGCCCTCCTCCTCGTCTTCGTCGTCGCCCTCCTGCTGGCGGTGCCCACCGGGCTCTCGCTCGAGCGGGGCCGCTCCAGCGGCGCGGTCGCCGGGATCGACGACGAGCCGGGCGAGGCCACCGGCCAGTTCGACGACGGGAACGACGATGTCTGACCCCGCCGACCAGGAGAAGCAGATGCCCGAGTCCTCCGCCCGCCGCTCCCGCGCGGAGCGCCGCGCCGATCGCGCCGCGGCCTCGACGCCCGATCGCGCACCCTCGGCCGCCCGTCGGCGCCGGACGGCCCTGCGCGGTGCGGTGGGCGCGGCCGGAGTCGTGATCGCCGCGGCCGCCGTGGTCGTGCCCCAGCTCCTCCCGTCCCCCCTGGTCTCGAGCGCCGCGGAGGGCGTCGTCGTGACGCCCGTCGCGGCCGACAGTTCGCTGGTCTGCGGCGGCGATCTGATCGACGCCGGAGAGCCGGAGCAGCTGCGCGCCCTCGACGGCGCGGCGACCGCGGTCCGGCCCGAGGGCTCCACCTCGGACCCCACGGTCCTCGACGAGGACGATGTCGCCGCACCGGGCACCGGCATCACCGGTCTGAGCGTGCCCGCGGGCTCCGACCCCGCTCCCGGTGGAGCCACCGTCCAGGCCATCGGCACGGACACCCTCTCCGGACTGTCCGCCCGCGCCTGCGCCGAGCCCTCGGCCGACAGCTGGCTCGTGGCCGGCTCGACCGACGTCGGGCGCACCTCCGTGCTGATCCTGGCGAACCCGAGCGAGGTCGCCTCCACCGTCGACCTCACGCTCTTCTCCGAGACCGGCACCGTCCAGGCCACCGGCGCCACGGGCATCGTCGTTCCGGCCGGAGCGGTCCGCGCGCTCCCGCTCGCGGGGCTCGCCCCCGGGGTCGTCCAGCCCGTCGTGCACGTGACCGCACGGGGCGGCGAGGTCGCCGCGAGCATGCAGAGCAGCGCCATCTCCGGCCTCACCCCGGAGGGCGTCGAGACCACCGGCCCCTCCGCCGGCCCGGACACGCTCGCCGTGATCGCCGGCTTCACCGTCACGTCGCCTCCGACCGAGACCGCGAGCGACGACGGCAGCGGTGGCGCGGGCAGCCCCGTGCTGCGCATCCTCACCCCCGGCGACGCCGACAGCACGGTCTCGGTCGAGGTCACCAACGAGGACCCGAGCGGGTCGGGCGCCTCCACCCAGGTCGTCGTCCCCGCCGGCCTCGTCGGCGAGGTCCCGCTCACGGGCCTGGCGGACGGCTCCTACCGCATCGTCCTGCGGGCCGATCAGCCGATCGTCGCGGCGGGGCGGACGACCTCGACCGGCTCGGCCGGCACGGACTTCGCCTGGTTCGCCTCCGGCACCGCGACCACGACGCCCTTCGGCGTCGCCGGCACGAGCGAGGGCGACGCGCGGCTGCACCTGGTCAACGGCAGCGACTCGACCGCCTCGGTCGAGATCGAGGCCCCGGGCGGCACCCGCACGCTCGAGCTCGGCCCGTTCGCGGCTCTCGCGACCCCGCTGGACGGCGACGGCGCGGTCGTCAGCAGCACCCAGCCCGTGCAGGCCTCGGTCTCGATCGCGCGCGACGGGCGGATCGCCTCGTACACCATCGTCCCGCCGGGACCGCTCTCCTCGCCGATCACGGTCTACTCGCACTGAGACGCGGGGCGGCGGCGCCTCGGCGGTGCCGGCGCCTCAGAGCTGCCGGCGCCTCAGGGGTGCCGGTAGCGGTCCGGGGAGATGTCCCACGGGTCGCGGCCGAGCAGCTCCGCGACGGCGCGGAACACGTAGCTCTCGATCAGCATGCGCTGGTGCCACTCGTCGCGGCGGTGCAGCTTCGCCAGGCGCTCGATCGGCACGCGGTAGAGCGTGATGCGGCGCGCGGCGTGGTCGACGCGCCACCGAGCGATGCCCGTGCCCTGCAGCCGGTCGGGGTCGACGTCGGGAGTCGCCGCGACGTCGACGCGGATGCCGGCGAGCTCCTCCGGCCAGGTGCCGCGCAGGTAGTCGAAGGCCGAGCCGATCGTCGCCTCGAAGAAGTCGGAGCGGGTCTGCAGCAGGGGGAGGTGCGGACCGGTGATCGGCCCTCGTGCGCCGCGGCCGTGCCGGTCGCGGGAGCCTCCGCGCGACCCGCTCGTCGGGCGAGCGGCGGAACGACGAGCACGGGGCATGGCTCCAGCCTATTGCTACTGTGGGCGGCGATGACCGGACGGCACTGCTCGCGGACGGGCTGCCGCGCGCCGGCCGTCGTCACGCTGACCTACGACTACCGCGACTCGCTGGTGGCGGTCGGGCCGCTGAGTCCTGCGCCGGATCCGCACGGCTACGACCTCTGCGCCGAGCACGACCGGCGGCTCCTCGTCCCGCGCGGCTGGCAGACCGTCCGCTACGGCGCGGGGCCCGCCTAGGCCGCTGCCGCGCGCGTCAGGGCCGCTCGGGGAAGCCGCGCGGCGTGCTCGAGAGCACGGGGGCCAGCCGCTCGAGGCGCTGGTCGGACAGCAGAAGTGCGCGCTCCTCCCGCGCCCGGCGGAGTGCGGCCACGGCGAGGAGGAAGTCCTCCGCGGGCGCGGCGGGCAGCGGGGAGACGTGGACCGCGGTCTCGTCGGCCAGCGCGGCGGCGAGCTGCGAGCGCGAAGGCTCCGTCATGCCGTGGCGCTGACGGAGGAACTGCGCCAGTCGGCGCGCCAGGGCGTCGGGGAGGCGCGCGGTGTCCGCGGTGACGGCCCAGCCCCGCAGCGGCTCCGGGATCTCGACGACCAGCGGCTCCGCGCGGGGAACGCGCTCGAGCTGGCTGTGCGTGCCCGCGAGGACGTCGCCGAGACGGCGCGATCGGCGCGAGAGGAGGCCGACGACCGCGGCGAGCCCGCCGAAGGTCATCAGGATCTCGAGGACGCCGGTGAGGCCGCGCACGAGGGCGTGCCGGAAGCCGATGGAACCGCCGTCGTCGCGGACGACGCGAGCGCCGACGGTGAGCTTCCCGAGCGAGCGGCCGCGACTGGCCGTCTCGACGGTGACCGGCACGATCACCACGGCGATGACGAGGGCCGCGATCGCCACGGCGGCCGAGGCGGCGGGGTCCAGGCCGCCGTCCCCGGAGAGGGAGGAGACCAGCAGGAACAGGCCCAGCGCGAGCAGGAGCTCCGCGATCAGGTCGATGATCGCGCCGACCGCGCGGAGCACGAAGGAGGTGACGGGCACCTCGAGCGCGATCGCCTCGCCGGTGACCAGGTCGGCGTCGTCGAACTCGGTCCGCTGCTCCTCCACGGTGCTCCTCCCGGATGCTCGGCCTCGGCGGCGTGCCTGGCTATCCTGTCAGGAGATGGACATCGACGCTCTCTCGGCCGCCCGCGCTGCGCAGTGGACCCGCCTCGACGAGCTCTCGCGCAGGCGCCGCCTGACCGGAGCCGAGGCGGACGAGCTGATCGAGCGCTACCAGGCGGCATCCGCGGACCTCGCCACGATCTCCTCCACCGCCGGATCGACGGCCGTCGGCACGCGGCTCGCCGTCTCGCTCTCGCGGGCTCGGGGACGCCTGACCGGCACGCGAGACGAGCCGCTCGCCGCGGTCTCCCGCTTCGTCGTCCTCTCGCTCCCGGCCGCTCTGCACCGGCTGCGCTGGCTGACGCTCGCCGTCGCCCTCGCGACCGCGGTGGTGGCGACGCTCTACGCGCTCTGGATCCTCGGCGACCCGCGCCTGCTCGCCGCGCTGGGCGACGACGAGGAGCTGCGGCGCTTCGCCCGAGGCGACTTCATCGACTACTACTCCGAGAACCCCGCCGCCTCGTTCGCCGGGCAGGTCTGGACCAACAACGCCTGGATCGCGGCGCAGTGCGTGGCCTTCGGGATCGTCGGCGTCTACGTGCCGTACATCCTGCTGCAGAACGCGCAGAACCTTGGCACGTCGATCGCGGTGATGTTCCATGTGGGGGAGGGCGACACGTTCTTCCTCTACATCGCGCCGCACGGCCAGCTCGAGCTGACGGCCGTGTTCGTCGCCGCGGCCGCGGGACTGCGGATCTTCTGGGCCTGGATCGCTCCCGGCGCGCGCACCCGCGGCCAGGCGCTCGCCGAGGACGCGCGGAGCCTGTTCACGGTGGCGATCGGCCTGGTCTTCGTGCTGCTCGTCTCGGGCGTGATCGAGGGGTTCGTCACTCCGGCGCCCTGGCCCTGGTGGCTCAAGATCGGGATCGGGGCGCTCGCCCTCGGCGCGTTCCTCTTCTACATGATCGTCGTCGGCGGGCGCGCGGTGCGGGCGGGGGAGACGGGCGACCTCGACCGGTTCGAGGCCGGGTCGCGGAGCATCGCGGCCGGCTGAGCCGAGCCGGACGAGCACGGCCGTCGAGTCGCGCTCCCGGGAGCGGCGACGGCCCCTCTCGCAGGTCAGAGCCGTCCGGCCGCCTTGAGGGCGAGGTAGCGGTCCGCGAGCGCCGGCGGGAGCGCGGAGGGGCTGCCGAGCACGACGTCCCCGCCGAGACGGCGGACGGCGGCCGAGAGCCGGTCGACGTCCGCGAGCGAGCGCTCCGCGGCGGCGGCGGAGTAGACCGCGGCCCGGTCGCTCCGGTCCTCCGCCATCCGCTGCAGCTCGGGGTCGAGCGCGCAGGCGACCACGACCGTGTGCACGCGGGTGAGCTGCGGGAGCACCGCGAGGAGCCCCTCCGCCGAGCCGACCGAGTCGAGCGCGGTGAGGAGCACCACCAGCGAGCGCTGGGAGACCAGGGTGCGCACCTGCGCGGGGACCGCCGCCCAGTCGGTCTCGATGAGCTGGGGCTGCACGGGGGCGAGGGCGTCCACGACGCGGGTCAGCACCTCCGTGCCGGTGGCGCCGTGCACGCGGGCTCGCCGGGTGCGGTCGAACGCGAGCACGTCGACCCGGTCGCCGGCCGAGGCCGCGAGGGCCGCCAGAAGGAGTGATGCCTCGATCGCCGTGTCCAGGCGCGGCTCGTCCTCGATCCGTGCGGCGGACGTGCGGCCCGTGTCGAGCACGACGATCACGCGCCGGTCGCGCTCCGGGCGCCAGGTGCGGACGACCGGCTCCCGGCGCCGCGCGGTCGCCCGCCAGTCGAGCGAGCGGACGTCGTCGCCGCGGACGTACTCGCGCAGGCTGTCGAACTCGGTCCCCTGGCCGCGGATCATCACGCTGGTCCGCCCCTCCAGCTCACGCAGCCGCGCCAGGCGCGAGGGCAGGTGGCGGCGGGAGCGGAAGGCGGGCAGCACCCGCACGACGGCCGGCGCGGCCCGCGTCGCCTGGCGGCCGGCCATCCCGAGCGGCCCGCGGGAGCGGATGGTGACGTGGAGTGCCCGGCGCTCGCCGCGGCGCAGCGGCTCCAGGACCGTGGTCACCGCGCGGCGCTCGCCCGGCGGCAGACGCAGGGGCGACCGGGTCTCGAGGGCACCGGCCGAGGGCTCCCAGGCGTCGCGGAGGACCCCCGTGATCCTCCTGCGGCCGGTGCTCGTGACCAGGAGGGTCGCCTCGGCCCTCTCGCCGAGCCGCACCCGGTCCGGCACCCGCCGCTCGAGCACCACGGCCCGGGGCGAGCCCGCGACCGCGACGTCGATCCCGACGAGGACCGCCCAGGCCAGGAGCCAGAGGCCGAGCACGGCGAAGGCGACCTCGGGGCGGCCGCCCAGGAGGACGACCGGCACCAGGCCGACGAGGAGGACGAGGACACTGCGTCCGGTGAGGTGCACGGCTCAGACCGGGACGCGGACCTGCTGCAGGATCCCGCCCAGGACGGCCTCGGTGCGGACGCCCTCGAGCTCCGCCTCCGGCTCCAGCTGGATGCGGTGGCGCAGCACGGGCAGAACCATCGCCTGCACGTGGTCGGGGGTGATCGAGCCGTAGCCGTTGAGCCAGGCCCAGGCGCGGGACGCCGCGAGCAGGGCGGTCGAGCCGCGGGGGCTGGTGCCGAGCTTGACGCTCGGGCTCTCGCGGGTGGCGCGGGCGAGGTCGACGATGTAGCCGAGGACGTCGGGACCGGCTCCGACTCGCCGGGCCGAGGCCTGGGCGGCGCGCAGACGAGCGGCGTCGAGCACGGGGCGCACGCCCGCGGCGTCGAGGTCGCGCGGGTCGAAGCCCGCGGCGTGGCGCGAGAGCACCTCCACCTCGACGTCGCGCGGCGGGATGTCGAGCACGAGCTTGAGCAGGAACCGGTCCAGCTGGGCCTCCGGGAGCACGTAGGTCCCCTCGTACTCGACCGGGTTCTGGGTGGCGGCGACGAGGAACGGGTCCGGCAGAGGCAGGGTGCGCCCGTCGACGCTGACCTGGCGCTCCTCCATCGCCTCGAGGAGCGCGGCCTGGGTCTTCGGCGGCGTGCGGTTGATCTCGTCCGCCAGCAGGAGGTTCGTGAAGACCGGGCCCTCGCGGAAGGCGAAGCCGGAGGTGGAGGCGTCGTAGACGAGGGAGCCGGTGATGTCGCCGGGCATCAGGTCCGGCGTGAACTGCACCCGGCGGGTGTCGAGGCCGAGCGAGACGGACAGGGCGCGCACGAGCAGCGTCTTCGCGACTCCGGGGACGCCCTCGAGCAGGACGTGGCCGCCCGCGAGGAGGGCGATCAGGAGCCCGGAGACGGCGCCGTCCTGGCCGACGACCGCGCGGCCGACCTCGGAGCGGACCCGGTCGAGCTCGGCGCGCAGGTCGTCGTCGGAGACCGGCGCTCCGTCGCGGGCGGAGGGGGTGGTGTCGCTCATCGGGAGGGGCCTTCCGGTCGTCGGGCGGTCGTCGGGGAGAGGGCGGCGCGGAGCGCGCTCTCGAAGCGGAGGAGCTCGTCGGAGGCGGCGACGAGGGCGGCGTCGTCGCCCGGCAGGTCGTCGACGAGCAGACGGCGCAGCGCGGCCTGACCGCGGCCGAGGCGCTCGGCGGCGACGGCGACGATCTCGTCGACCCCGGTCGCCGGAGCGAGTCCCAGGAGCGCGGCCGTCCGCCGGAGGGTGCCGATGCGCAGTGCGTCGAGGGCGCGGGGCCGGAGGGCTCCGCGCGCGTAGAGCCGCGCGCGGCCGCGGGCCGTCTCGCTCGCATGCACGACGACCGGCAGCGGCTCGACCGCGAGCGGGCCGAGCCGGCGGCCGCGCCAGACGGCGGAGGCGACGAACACGGCCACCAGCAGCAGGAGAGCCGGAGTCACCCAGCCGGGGGCGAGATCGGCGGGTGCAGGGGTGGTGCTCGCCGAGTCGGCGGCTCCGGCGCGGTACCAGACCAGCCGGTCCTCACCGCCGAGCAGTCCGAGTGCGAGAGCGGCGCGGCCGTCCTGGCCGATGGTGCCGTTGCGGAGGAGGTCGGCGTCGCCGATCGCGGTGACGTCGGCGCCCTGCGGGAACCCGGTGCTCACGAGCAGGAAGCCGTCGTCGCCTGAGGGGAAGCAGCCGACCGCGTCGCCGTCGTCGAGGATCCGATACGTGCTCCCTCCCGCGGGGAGCGTCCCGGCGCGCTCGGCCGCCGGGAGCGGGCACTCGGCGCGGAAGGGGCCGTCGCCGGCCGGGGAGCCGGCGAAGCGGACGTCCGGCAGCAGGGCGTCGAGCGCGGCTCCTCCCGGGGTCACCAGGACGAGCGAGGCCGAGGCGCGGGCGAGCCGGCGGTACTGGGCCTCGTCGAGGGCCACGTCCGGGTCGTCGACGAGCAGTGTCGCGTCCGGGGAGGAGGCGGCGAGAGCGGAGTCCAGGTCGTCGGCGCGGACGACCTCGACGCCCTGATCGCGCAGCACCTGGGCGAGCGCGCGGGCGCCGTCCGGGGTCGCGCTGTCGACGTCGAGGTCCGGGGCGGCCACCCGGGTCCCGGTCGCGACGGTGAGCAGCAGAGTGCCGACCGCGACGATCACGAGCAGGAGCACCCACACCCGTCCGCGGCGCAGCAGCGCGCCGAGGGTCGGGCTGGAGACCGTGTCGGCGCTCACCGGGGCGCCGCCAGGGCGTCCAGGA
This sequence comes from Rathayibacter sp. AY1B7, assembly GCF_002932735.1. Taxonomy (NCBI): domain Bacteria; kingdom Bacillati; phylum Actinomycetota; class Actinomycetes; order Micrococcales; family Microbacteriaceae; genus Rathayibacter; species Rathayibacter sp. AY1B7. The sequence continues at coordinate 67,535 of NZ_PSWK01000009.1, read as the reverse complement.
CCGGCGAGGCCGCGGCGAGCCCGCGGTCCAGAGCCGCGACCCGCTCGTACTCGGCCGGGCCGCAGGGCTGCCCGAGGTAGCGCACGCGGTCGAAGTCGTCGGCCGTGCGGCGCAGCGCGGCGGCGGAGGAGGGGAAGGCCGCAGAGGCGCGCGACGCCAGGCCGAGCGCGGTCGTGCCGGGCGAGACCCGCAGGACGGTCCGCTCGTCGAGGGAGCGCACCAGGGCGCGGAAGCGCTCGACGAGCGCCTCGTCCCAGTCCCCGCGGGCGGCCGCGGCCTCGGCGAGCGAGCGGAGGGTCGCGGCCGAGCGGGTGTCGTCGTCGGCGAGAACCGCTCCCGTGACGGTGCTGCGGCGACCGGCGCGGGGCCGTCCCGCGATGACGAGCGCGGCGACCACGAGCGCCACCAGCACCAGCACGCCGATCACGGCGGCGATCGGCACCGGCGGGCCGTCGCCCTGCAGCGTGAGGGAGGCGAACCAGTCGCGCACCGCCTGCACCACCCGGTCGAAGAGGGTCGGCTCGGCCGCCCGGTAGCGCGGGTCGGCGAGCTCCTCGAGGAGGAGTCGGCGCGCCTGCTCCGCGTCGGGCTCGAGAGGGGCCGCGGCGAGGATCACGGGCGCTCCGGCACGGGGAAGGGATCGGGGGAGGGGCGGCCCGCCGCGCGCTCCTCGACGTGGCGCATCAGCACCAGGTCGAAGCCCTCGCGGCGCATCCGTCGGTCGAGGTAGACGAGGCCCGTCACGGCCGACTGGAGCACGGTGCCGACGGCGCCGATCACGAAGCCCACGGCGACGGAGGCGATCGTCACCACGAGCGAGGTGACGAGCTGCGCGTCCGGGTCGGTCGGGGCGATCAGGGCGCCGGCGATCGGGATGAGCAGGCTGAACGGCGTGGCCACGATCTGGCCGGCGACCTGGATGATCACGGTCATCAGCGCGAGCGCGCCGAAGGTGCGCCAGAAGCCGCCCGCCACCAGCCGCCAGGAGCGCGCCACCGCACGGCGCAGCGGCAGCCGCTCGACGACGATCAGGCTCGGAACCAGGGCGAGCTTCGTCGACAGCCAGACCCCCAGCCCGAGGGCGACCAGGCCGGAGCCGACGAGCACCAGGATCCCGCCGACGATCGCGCTCGACGTCCCGTCCATCGCTCCGATGACGAACAGCGGCACGGCGAGCGCCACGGCGAGGAGCACCAGGAGGAGGTAGCCGACGCCCTGCAGGACCGTCCAGCCGATCAGCGCCCAGAAGCGGCCCCGCAGCCGGGCGAGCAGCTGTCGGAAGGTCGCCCGCTCGCCGAGGACGCCGCGGGTGACCTCGAGCACGACCACGCCCTGCACGAGGGCACCGCTGGCGAGCGAGACGGCGAGGGGGATGAGGGCGGCCAGGACCACGACCGCGAGGGAGCCCGCGCCGACGGCGTCGCGGTCGGCGGACTCCGCCTGCGCGATGCGCCCGACGGCGAGCACCGCGATCAAGCCGTAGACCGCCAGGGCGAGCACCGACCCGAGGCCCTGCACCAGCAGGGCGACGCCCAGGGTCGTGCGGGGGCTGCGGCGGAGGACCTGGAACGGGGCGCCGAGCAGGGTGCCGAAGCCGAGCGGGCGCAGCGGCACGAGACCGGGCTTGGGCGGGGGAGTCCAGCCGGGCGCTGGGCGTCCGGGCGACCAGGGGCCGGCGCCGGCGGGCGACCAGGAGCCCCCGGCGGGACCGGGTGGTACGGGGCCTGCGCTCGGCGGCGCGGGCGACCAGGCCGGGGCGACGGGAGCGGGCAGCGGCCTGCGCCGGTCGTCGTCCTGCGCCGGGACGGCCGCGTCGTCCGGACGCCCTGCGGGCGGGGGCCACTGAGCTGCGTCGGTCATCCCCTCAATGCTGTCACAGGCGTGCGGGCGGGGTCCTCCCCCGAGCGGACCCCCTTCGCCCGCAGAGCCCGCTCCCCGCCCACGGAGAGGTGCGTCGGTTAGCCTGGGTCGGGTCACCGTGCGCGCCGTGGGCGGGCGCGACCCGAGACGAGGAAGAGCAGACCGATGAGCGCGCGCATTCTGGTGGTCGACGACGACGCCGCCCTGGCCGAGATGATCGGCATCGTCCTGCGCGCCGACGGGTACGACGTCTCCTTCTGCGCGGACGGCTCAGGCGCCCTCGAGGCCTTCCGGCGGGCCCGGCCGGACCTGGTCCTGCTCGACCTGATGCTGCCCGGGATCGACGGGATCGAGGTGTGCCGCGCGATCCGCGCCGAGTCCGGCGTCCCCGTCATCATGCTGACGGCCAAGTCCGACACCTCCGACGTCGTGCAGGGCCTCGAGTCCGGCGCCGACGACTACATGGTCAAGCCGTTCGACCCCAAGGAGCTCGTCGCGCGGATCAGGACGCGCCTGCGTCCCGCCACCGCCGCCGCGAACGCGGTGCTGCAGGTCGGGGACCTGAGCCTCGACGTCGCCGGCCACGAGGTCCGCCGCGGCGAGACGCGCATCGGCCTGACCCCGCTCGAGTTCGACCTCCTCCTCGCCCTCGCCTCCAAGCCCCAGCAGGTCTTCACCCGCGAGATGCTGCTCGAGCAGGTCTGGGGCTACCACTACAAGGCCGACACCCGCCTCGTGAACGTGCACGTCCAGCGCCTGCGCGCCAAGGTCGAGAAGGACCCGGACGACCCCCGCATCGTGATGACCGTGCGCGGCGTCGGCTACCGCGCCGGCGCCGTCCTCCCGGGCTGACCGTGCCGCGCCTCGCCGCTCCCGACGTGCGCCGGTGGCCCCGCCGCGTGCTCGGGGTGTGGCGCACGTCGCTGCAGTTCCGCGCGGTCGCGATCACGGTCCTGCTCAGCGGCATCGCCATCGGCTCGACCGGCGTCTACCTCTCGTACAGCATCAGCGACAACCTGTTCCAGTCGCGGCTGACGCAGGTCACGGGCGACACGTCGCGCGCGACCCGGGCCGCGCAGGGCTACCTCGACGCCGCCACCGTCTCCACCCGCCAGGACATGGAGGAGGTGATGAGCTCGGTGCGCACCGCCGTCCGGGACGCCTCCTCCTCCGCGCTGATCGCCGTCGTGCGCTCGCCCGACCAGGAGGCGTCCTCGCTGGCGCCTCAGGACATCTACAACCGCGAGCTGCAGAACGGCGTGATCAGCGACGCGCTGCGCGAGCGGGTGCAGGCGGGCTCCGACGGGCAGTACTGGCAGTCGGTGACGCTCGACGCCTCCGGTCAGCAGCAGCCCGGCATCCTCGTCGGCTCGACCCTCGAGCTGCCGAGCTCGGCCGGGCGCTACGAGCTGTACATCGGCTACTCCCTCGCGGACGCGGAGCGCACGCTCCAGTTCGTGCAGCAGGTGCTCAACGTGGCGGGGATCCTGCTCATCCTGCTGATCGGAGCGGTCAGCTGGGTCGTCGTGCGGATCGTCGTCGCCCCGGTCCGGGTCGCGGCCGAGACGAGCCAGCGCCTCGCCGCCGGCGACTTCGACGTGCGGATCCCCGAGCGGGGCCAGGACGTGATCGCGACCCTCGCCCGGTCCTTCAACGGCATGGCCGACAGCCTGCAGGACCGGATCAGCGAGCTCGCGACGCTCAGCCAGGTCCAGCAGCGGTTCGTCTCGGACGTCTCGCACGAGCTCCGGACGCCGCTGACGACGATGAAGCTGGCCGGGGACGTGCTCTACGACCAGCGCGAGGACTTCGCCCCGGTCGCCGAGCGCACGGTCGAGCTGCTGCACAGCCAGATCGACCGCTTCGAGAGCCTCCTCGCCGACCTGCTCGAGATCTCCCGCCACGACGCGGGGTCGGCCGAGCTCGAGCTCGAGCCGGTCAACCTGGTGAAGCTGGCCGGCGACGAGATCGAGGCGATGCGGGGGATCGCGGAGGCGAACGGCTCCCGGCTCACTCTCTCCGCCCCGGGCGGCTACTTCGACGCCGACCTCGATCCGCGCCGCATCCGTCGGATCGTCCGCAACCTGCTGGGCAACGCGATCGAGCACGGCGACGGCCGCGAGGTCGTCGTCACCGTCGACAGCAACGCCAGCGCGGTCGCCCTCGCCGTGCGCGACTACGGGCACGGCATGAGCAGCGAGGAGGTGGTGCGCGTCTTCGACCGCTTCTGGCGCGCCGATCCGTCCCGCCGCCGCACGCTCGGCGGCACCGGCCTCGGCCTCTCCATCGCGCAGGAGGACACCGCCCTGCACCACGGCTGGCTGCAGGTCTGGTCCGTGCCCGATCGCGGCGCCTGCTTCCGCCTGACCGTGCCCCGGCACCGCGGCGAGCGGATCGAGGCCTCGCCGCTCCCGCTGCCCCCGGTCGACGCGGGCGAGCAGGCCTACAGCGGCCCGATCGTCCTCCCGCCGCTGCAGGCTCCTCCGGTCGGGGCCGCGGGGGTGCTCCCGTGAGGCGCGGCGTCCTCCGCGCCGTCGCGGCCGCCGCGCTGCTCGCGTTCGGGCTGGCCGGGTGCGCCGGCATCCCGCGGGACGGCGACGTCGGAGTCGGACGGCCCGACACCGCGCCGCAGGACCTCCAGTACGACTTCCTCCCGTCGGGACCCGCCGTCGGTGCGTCGCAGCGCGACATCCTGACCGGCTTCATCGACGCCGCGTCGAGCCCGCAGAACAACTACAAGATCGCCCGCGAGTTCCTCTCCACCGGAGCCGACTGGACGCCGGGCGAGCACGTGACGGTCGACGAGGGCCAGCGCTCCGCCTCGCCGCAGTCGGGATCCACGCTCTCGCTGACGATCACGCCCGTCGCCGAGGTCGACGCGACCGGCGTCTACACCGACGTCGCCACCACGGCCGGCCTGACCCTCGACTACGGCTTCGTCCAGGAGAACGGCGAGTGGCGCATCAGCGCGCCGCCGAGCGGCGTGGTGATCGACCGCACCACCTTCGAGCAGGTCTTCTCGACGCACGCGCTCTACTTCTTCGACCCCGGATACCAGTACCTCGTGCCGGACCTGCGCTGGTTCGCCTCGCGCGCCGACAGCTCCACCAGCACCACGATCGTCACCGAGCTGCTGCGCGGCCCCACGCCGTGGCTGCGGGACTCCGCCGCCGTCGTGTCGGCCTTCCCGACCGGGACGACGCTGGCGGCCGAGACCGTCCCGGTCGAGTCGCAGCGCGCCGTGGTCGACCTGAACCCGGCCGCTCTCGAGGCCGATCCGGCGCAGTGGCGGCTGATGGCCCTGCAGCTGAACCGGAGCCTTGCGAACGTCTCGAACGTCACCGGAGTCGCGCTCTCGGTCGAGCAGAACCCGATCGACGTCCCCTCCGAGGTCACCGGCCTGCCGACCTCGCCCCGCGTCGACACCCGGCCGCTCGTGCTGACCGACGACGCCTTCGGATTCCTCGGCTCCTCCGGGCTGGCCGGCCTCGGGATCTCGGATCGGATCGAGGCGCTGCAGCCGCGGGCCGCGGTCCTCGGCGAGCAGCGCGGGGCCGACTCGGACGCATCGGCCGCCGTGCTCACCGCCGCGGGCGTGAGCCTCGTGGAGCCCGACGGTGCCGACGTCCTCCTCGACGCGCGGTCGGGCCTCGTCGCGCCGTCCATCGATCCGCTCGGGTACGTCTGGTCGGTGCCGTCGGCCTCGCCCGGGCAGCTGGTGGCGTACTCCGCGGACGGCTCGCGCTCGATGCAGGTCGCGACGGCCTGGAGCGAGGTCGAGTCGCTCGCCTCGATCGCCGTGTCGCGCGACGGCACCCGGATGCTGGCGCTCGCCCAGGACGGGCAGCAGGCCACGGTGCTGGTGGCCGGCATCACCCGCTCACGGGACGGCGACCCGGTGGCGGTCGGCGAGCCGGTCGTCCTCCGCTCGACCCTGGGGACCGCGGTCGCCGCGGCCTGGACGGACGAGCTCGACGTGGTGTCGGTCGTGCGCGGCTCGACGGGAGAGGACGCCGTCACGATGAACCTGCTCGGCGGAGGCGCCACGGCGCTCGGCACGACGACGGGCACGGTCCAGATCGCCGCGGGCAACACCTCGACCCAGGTCCGCATCCTCGCCGAGGGCGGGGAGCTCCGGCAGCAACGGGGCTCGGCCTGGCAGACGACCGCGACGGACATCCGGCTGCTCGTGACGCAGACCGGCATGGGGTCCTGACGGGTCCTGTCGGCGACGACGAGCCCTGTCGACGACGGCGCTCCCCGGATGCTCCTCCCCAGGCGCGTCGGGCGGGCGGATCGTCCCGATCCGACGGATCCACCCACCGCGCCGCGGCCCGGACGGCGAACGTGGAGGCATGCTCTCCGATCACCTGCTCGACGCCCTCGCCGTCCTCCTCCCGCTGGAGTGCCCCGCCTGCGGAGAGCCGACGAGCCGGGCGCCCTGTCCGGACTGCTCGGCCGACGCGGCCGCCTCGGCCTGCCTGCTGACCCGCGTCGTCGGACCGCCGGACGATCCGCTCCTCGTCGTCACCGGTGCCCCGTACGAGGGCACGGTGCGCCGCCTCGTCGTCGCGCTGAAGGAGGAGGGCCGCACGGCCAGCCTCGCCCCGCTCGGCGCGCTGCTGCGTCCCGCTCTCGGCGCGGCGCTCGCCGGCAGCCCCGCGATCCTGGTCGTCCCGCCCGGCTCCTGGCTCGGCCGCGTGCGGCGGGGCGCCGATCCCGTCGCGCAGCTGGTCGCCGCGGCGGGAGGGCGGGCGGCGCGTCCTCTCCGGCGGTCGCGGATGGTCCGCGACCAGGTCGGGCTCGGCCGCGTCGAGCGGCGCGGCAACCTCGACGGGGCGTTCCGCGCCCGCCGTCCGCTCTCGTCGTGGCCGCCGGTGGTCCTCGTCGACGACGTGGTCACCTCCGGCGCGACCCTGCTCGAGCTCCGGCGCGCCGTGCGTGCGGCCGGCGGGACGGTCCGGGCAGCGGCGGCCCTGGCCGGCACCGCGCAACGAGGAGGGAACGTAGCAGCAGAATCCGGACGAACTCCCGGTGACGATCCGGTGGCCGGGGTCTACGGTGGGGGCACGGCGTGAACGGTCCGCCCCGGAGAAAGGCGGCACGCCGTACTCGACTGGGAGGTTGTCATGGACATCGACATCACAGGACGCAACATCGACATCACCGATCGCTTCCGCGCGTACGCGACGGAGAAGTCGGACAAGGTGGCGCACCTCGCCGATCGTGCTCTCGCACTCGAGATCAAGGCGAGCAGGCACGCCGAGGGCAAGGGCTCGGCCGGCGGCGACCGCGTGGAGCTGACGCTGATCGGCAAGGGGCCCGTGGTCCGGGCCGAGGCGAGCGGAGCCGACAAGTACGCGGCGTTCGACGTCGCCATCGGCCGGCTGCTCGAACGGGTGAGACGCGCCAAGGACCGGAAGAAGGTCCATCGGGGCCAGCATCGGCCGACCTCGCTCCGCGACGCGGCCGCCGACGACTTCAGCGTCGTCGCCATCCAGCCGGCCGACGCGGCGGTGCTGGAGCAGCTGAGCACGGGCGTCATCCCCGTGCAGGAGGCGCCGGAGCCGGTGGAGGACGAGGTCGAGGAGCCGTACTGCCCCGTCGTCATCCGCAAGAAGGTCTTCGCCTCCGTCTCGATGACCGTCGACGACGCCGTCGACTACATGGAGCTGGTCGGACACGACTTCTACCTCTTCATCGACTCCGACACGAACCGCCCGAGCGTGGTCTACCGCCGCAAGGGCTGGGACTACGGCGTCATCGGCCTCGGCGACGAGGCCGACGAGCTCGCCGAGCAGGCCGCCGGCTGAGATCCGACCCCGGGCCCCGGAGCATCCGCTCCGGGGCCCTCCCCGTGCCCAGGCAGGGAGTCCGCCCAGGGCGGACGCGTCGCCCCGACCGCTCGCCGCCCGCCCCGGCTAGGCTGGTCGCGGTCCGCGCTCCGGCGCGCGACTCCTGTCTTCTACTTTTTTGGAGTACCCCGTGGCCTCTGTCCTCGAAAAGGTCCTTCGCGTCGGGGAGGGGCGGGTCATCCGCCGCCTCGAGAACTACGCGAAGGCCGTCAACGCCCTCGAAGAGGACTTCACGCACCTCAGCGACGAGGAGCTGAAGAACGAGACCGTCGAGCTGCGCGAGCGCTACTCGAACGGCGAGTCCCTCGACGACCTGCTGCCGGAGGCGTTCGCCGCCGTCCGCGAGGCCTCGCGCCGGACGCTCGGCCTCCGCCACTTCGACGTGCAGCTCATGGGCGGCGCCGCCCTGCACCTGGGCAACATCGCCGAGATGAAGACCGGAGAGGGCAAGACGCTCGTCGCGACCCTCCCGGCCTACCTCAACGCGATCGCCAGCCGCGGCGTGCACATCGTCACGGTCAACGACTTCCTCGCGTCGTACCAGTCCGAGCTGATGGGGCGCGTGTTCCGCGCCCTCGGCATGACGACCGGAGTGATCCTCTCGGGCCAGACCCCGGAGCAGCGCCGCGAGCAGTACTCGGCCGACATCACCTACGGCACGAACAACGAGTTCGGCTTCGACTACCTCCGCGACAACATGGCGTGGCAGGCGCAGGACATGGTCCAGCGCGGCCACTTCTACGCCATCGTCGACGAGGTCGACTCGATCCTCATCGACGAGGCCCGCACCCCGCTTATCATCTCCGGACCGGCGTCGGGCGAGGCGAACCGCTGGTTCGCGGAGTTCGCCAACCTCGCCAAGCGCCTCGACGAGGGCGAGGACTTCGAGGTCGACGAGAAGAAGCGCACCGTCGGCGTCCTCGAGCCCGGCATCGAGAAGGTCGAGGACTACCTCGGCATCGACAACCTCTACGAGTCGGCGAACACCCCGCTGATCTCGTTCCTCAACAACGCCATCAAGGCGCGCGCGCTGTTCAAGAAGGACAAGGACTACGTCGTGCTGAACGGCGAGGTCCTGATCGTCGACGAGCACACCGGCCGCATCCTGGCCGGACGCCGCTACAACGAGGGCATCCACCAGGCCATCGAGGCGAAGGAGGGCGTGCAGGTCAAGGCCGAGAACCAGACCCTGGCCACCGTCACGCTCCAGAACTACTTCCGCCTCTACGCGAAGCTCTCCGGCATGACCGGAACGGCCGAGACCGAGGCCGCCGAGTTCATGTCGACCTACAAGCTCGGCGTCGTCCCGATCCCGACGAACCGCAAGATGCAGCGGATCGACAACGCCGACCTCGTCTACAAGAACGAGCAGGTCAAGTTCGCCCAGGTCGTCGAGGACATCGCGGAGCGCCACGCGGCCGGGCAGCCGGTCCTCGTCGGCACGACCAGCGTCGAGAAGAGCGAGTACCTCTCGCGCCTGCTCGCCAAGAAGGGCGTGCGCCACGAGGTCCTGAACGCCAAGAACCACGCGCGGGAGGCGGCCATCGTCGCCCAGGCCGGCCGCCTCGGCGCCGTCACCGTCGCGACCAACATGGCCGGTCGAGGCACCGACATCATGCTCGGCGGCAACGCCGAGTTCCTCGCGGTCTCCGAGATGACGGCCAAGGGCCTGAACCCCTCCGAGACTCCGGAGGAGTACGAGGCCGCGTGGGACGAGGTCTTCGCCGCCGTCAAGGAGAAGGTGGGCGAGGAGGCCGAGAAGGTCCAGGCCGCCGGCGGCCTCTACGTGCTCGGCACCGAGCGCCACGAGTCGCGCCGCATCGACAACCAGCTCCGCGGACGCTCGGGGCGCCAGGGCGACCCGGGGGAGAGCCGCTTCTACCTCTCGCTCACCGACGACCTCATGCGCCTGTTCAACTCCGGCGCCGCCGAGGCGCTCATGGGCCGCGGCAACGTCCCGGACGACATCGCCATCGAGTCGAAGGTCGTCTCGCGCGCCATCCGCAGCGCCCAGTCGCAGGTCGAGGCCCGCAACGCCGAGATCCGCAAGAACGTCCTCAAGTACGACGACGTCCTCAACCGCCAGCGCGAGGCGATCTACTCGGACCGCCGCCACATCCTCGAGGGCGACGACCTGCACGAGCGCACCCAGAAGTTCCTCGTCGACGTGATCGACGAGATCCTCGAGGTGCACACCGGCGACGGTAACGGCGACGACTGGGACTTCGACGCCCTCTGGACCGAGCTGAAGACGCTGTACCCGATCAGCCTCACCATCGACGAGGTGGTGCAGGAGGCGGGCAGCCGCGGTCGCATCAACAAGGAGTTCATGCGCCGCGAGATCCTCTCGGACGCGCAGCTCGCCTACCAGCGCCGCGAGGAGCAGCTGGGCTCTCCCGCCATGCGCGAGCTCGAGCGCCGTGTCGTGCTCTCGGTGATCGACCGCCGCTGGCGCGACCACCTCTACGAGATGGACTACCTCAAGGACGGCATCGGCCTGCGCGCGATGGCCCAGCGCGACCCGCTGGTCGAGTACCAGCGCGAGGGCTTCGCCCTGTTCCAGCAGATGATGGGGCAGATCCGCGAGGAGACCGTCGGCTTCCTCTTCAACCTCGAGGTCGAGGTGACCCAGAAGCAGGGCGAGGTCGCCGGAGTCGCGGCCAAGGGCCTCGCTCAGCCGGTCGCTCCGGCCGAGAAGCTCAGCTACTCGGCCCCGAGCGACACCGGCGGCGTCGAGGTCCGCGACCAGCGCGGACAGGTGCAGCAGGCGGCCACCGCGAAGGCCCGCGCCGAGGAGGCCCGCAAGGCGCTCCCCGAGGGCGAGGCGGAGGAGACTCCGACGACCGGCGCCTTCGGCCAGAAGCCGGGCGGCTCGGACGCCCCCGCCAACCGCGAGGAGCGACGCGCGCAGTCCAAGCGCCGCTGAGTCCTCCCCGGACGACGCCGACGGCCCCGGCTCCGCAGCAGCGGGTGTCCGGGGCCGTCGGCGTTCCTGCGGAGGCTCGGACCCCGCCTCGCCCGCCGTCAGGACTCGCCGCGCGCGAGGGCCGAGACGGAGCCGCCGGCGAAGGTGTCGCCGAGGCCGATCGTCGTCGGCCGGTCCGTCTCGAGGACGAGCCCGGGGACGCAGCAGGCCTCGAGCGTCGACTCCACCGCTGCGCACACCGCTTGTGAGCCGGGCTGGGGAGGGAGTCCGCCGACGCAGTCGTAGTCGGCGGCGGTGAAGCCGTCCCCGAGGAGGTCGCGGAGCTCGGTCGCGCGGATCATCTCGTCACCGCGGCCCCCGGAGCTCGAGGAGGCCCTGCGCGACAGGGGGGTGGAGATCGTGCTCCCGGCCGGTGCGGCCGCCCGGGAGCGCTGACCCGCTCCTCACAGCACGTTGATCGCGGTGGCACGCCAGCGCGCGTCCGTGCCTTCGAGCCGGATCGCGACGGCCCGGCTCCGTGCGCGGTGATGCACCAGCACGACTCCCTCGACGACACCGTCCCGCGGCTCCGTGACGATCACCCGTCCGACCGTGAACGGGACGCGCTGCGCCGTCCGCTTCCGCAGGCTGCGGGCGCGGGCCGCGAGCACGACCCGCTTCTGCAGGTGGTGGTAGACCTCGTCGCTCAGCCACCGCGCGATCTGGTCGATCTCGCGCGAGCCCTCGAGGATCTCGATCACGAGGTGCGTGAGCCGGGCGAGCAGGGGCTCCGGTTCGGGCAGCTCCGCGCGGGTCGCAGGCTGCGGGGCGAAGAACTCCGCGAGGGTGAGCCGCTCCACGGCCGCCTCGGGGTCGAGGGGGAGGGTGCGGTAGTCGAAGGCGTGGAGGGGAAGGCTCATGCGGCGATCTCCTGGGGCAGGACGAGCTGTTCACGGGTCCGGGTCACCTCTCTGCTCGACGGGCGGGGCGCGCTGGGTCGGCACGCGAGGACGACCTCATCGAAGCAGTCGAGGGATGCTCATGGAAGGCAGGGGCGCAGACTGTGGATAATCGTCGGCCGTCCCGAGCTGTGGACAGCGAGCCCGGCGTGCGCCGCCCGGCCGCGCCCTAGGCTTGTCGGGTGTCGACCCTCAGTGACCTCGTCCTCTCCCACGGCCGATCCGACGAAGCGGACGTCGAGTGGCTGCACCTGCTCGTCGGCGACCTGCAGCTGCTCGCCGACCTGGCCTTCGCCGACATCGTGCTCTGGGTGCCCACGGCCGACGACAGCTTCGTCGCCGTCGCCCACGCGCGCCCCAGCAGCGCGGCGACGCTCTTCTACCGCGACTTCGTCGGGCAGAGGATCAAGTCGGAGTGGCGCGCCCAGGTCGTCGAGGCGTTCGAGACCGCGCGGATCGTCGACACCTCCGCCCCGGACTGGTTCGAGGAGACGCCCACCCGCGTGCGCGCGGTGCCCGTCCTGCGCCGCCTGGGGGCCTCCGACGGCGGGACGACGGACCGCCCCATCGCGGTCGTCACGCGCCACACCAACCTCAGCGAGACGCGCACGCCGAGCCGGCAGGAGCTGACGTTCAACGACTGCGCGAACGACCTCTTCTCGATGATCGCCTCGGGTGACTTCCCGGACCTGGGCGCGCCGACCGGTCCTCGTCGCGGGGCGCCGCGCGCGTCCGACGGACTGATCCGCCTGGACGTCGACGGCGTCACCACGTTCGCGAGCCCCAACGCCCTCTCGGCGTTCAACCGCATCGGCTTCGCCGACGAGCTCGAGGGGGAGTCGCTCGCCGAGGTCACCACGAAGCTGATCGCGGGGAAGGTCGTCATCGACGAGTCGCTCCCGCTGGTCGTGACCGGCCGGGCGCCGTGGCGCACCGACATCGAGGCCCGCGGAGTGACGGTGTCGCTGCGCGCGATCCCGATCCGCGACCGCGGCGAGCGGGTCGGCGCCGTCGTCCTGTGCCGCGACGTGACGGAGCTGCGCCACCAGGAGCGGGAGCTCATCACCAAGGACGCGACGATCCGCGAGATCCACCACCGCGTGAAGAACAACCTGCAGACCGTGGCCTCGCTGCTGCGGATCCAGGCCAGGCGCACCCACTCCGACCTCGCCCGGGAGGCGCTCACGCAGGCGATGCGCCGCGTCGCCGCCATCGCGGTCGTGCACGACACGCTCTCGGAGGGGCTGAACCAGAACGTCGACTTCGACGCGGTCTTCGACCGGGTGCTGCTGCTGATCGCCGAGGTCGCCTCGACCCACAACACCACGGTGCACCCGAAGCTGACGGGGAGCTTCGGCAACCTGCCCAGCGAGTACGCGACTCCGCTCGCGCTCGCCCTGACCGAGCTGGTCACCAACGCCGTCGAGCACGGCCTGGCCGGACGGGAGGGCGACGTGGAGATCGTCGCCTCGCGCAGCGATGACGAGCTCACGGTGAAGGTGCGCGACACGGGCGTCGGGCTGCCGGAGGGCAAGGTCGGATCGGGCCTGGGCACGCAGATCGTGCGCACGCTCATCCAGGGCGAGCTCGGCGGCACCATCGACTGGCACACGCTGGTCGGGCGCGGCACCGAGGTCACCATCGAGGTGCCGCTGCGGTGGCTGGAGCGCGCCCGCTCCTGAGCCCGGAGACGACGCGACCCCCGCTGCCGAGAGGCGACGGGGGTCGGGATCGTTCGTGCCGCCGAGCGGCTCGTGCGCCTAGGAGGCGCGGCGTGCGCGGGCGGCGCGGCGCTTCAGGGCGCGACGCTCGTCCTCGCTGAGGCCGCCCCACACGCCCGAGTCCTGGCCGGTCTCGAGGGCGTACTGGAGGCAGACCTCGGTGACGGTGCAGCGTGCGCACACCGACTTCGCCTTCTCGATCTGGTCCACGGCCGGGCCGGTGTTGCCGACCGGGAAGAAAAGCTCGGGGTCTGCGGTGAGGCAAGCGGCCTTGTCGCGCCAGTCCATGCGGGTGCTCCTTGTGTGAAGGCGTGCGTGGAGGAACCACGCAGTGTTCGGGTGGGATGATCGATCCACGCCGACGATCCCGACCAGTACTCGACCTCCGCGCCCTCACCGGCGCACGCCACGAGGCCCCGTGCTGGAGCGCGGGGTGGATCGGGGTGGTGGACGGGAGAACGCTCGGTTCTTGCCGGTGCACTCGACGCGATGCGCGAGCACTGCGTCGGCCGCCCGGCTCCAGTGCTGGTCATCCGGCTCGCCCCCGTGCCTGACGGCACGGCGGGATCGGATGTTCACATCGGCGGAAACCCACGACCCTGTGAGCGGTGAAACGAACTGGACTAGCCTGTCACGGGGATGAGCCCGAATCAAGAGTCCTGGATGGGATGTGCCTGTGACCGCTGACGCGAACGGGTCCCGCGGACCCCGCCCGACCGCCTCCCGGCCGCTCGGTCTGGTGGTGCTGATCGCGGTCCTGGCCCTCGAGACGCTCGCCGTGGCCGGGGTCGCGGCGTGGCTCGTGCTCGAGCTGCTGACGACCCGGGCCGACACGGTCGGCGGAGGGATCGCCATCGTCGTCCTCGCGCTGATCGCCGTGTGCTGGGCCGCCGCGACGACGCTCGGCGCCGTGCGACGGCGCGGCTGGATGCGCGCGTCGGCGCTGACGATCCAGCTGGTGATGATGGCCGTGGCGCTCGGCGCCTTCCAGGGCCAGTACGCCGTGCCCGACATCGGCTGGGCGCTGCTGGCGCCGGCCGTGTTAGCCGTCGTCGCGCTGTTCCTCCCGAGCGTGGTCGCCGCCACTCGTCGCGATCCGGCCGTGTAGCCGGACGGCTGGCGCGCCGCCGCTCCCGGGTGCGACGCTGGAGGGACCCCCTCCTCGACACGGAAGCGACGCGCATGGACTCCACCCGACTCGGCTCCAGCGGCCTGCAGATCTCCTCGATCGTCCTCGGCTGCATGAGCTTCGGCGCTCCCGACCGCGGGGCCCACGGCTGGAGCATGGGCGAGGAGGAGTCGCGGACCTTTCTCCGGCGGGCGCTGGAGCTCGGCGTCACCACGTTCGACACGGCGGACGTCTACTCCGACGGCACGAGCGAGGAGTTCGTCGGCCGGGCGCTCGCGGACTTCGCGGTCCGCGAGGAGGTCGTGATCGCCACGAAGGTCCACGGGCGGATGCGCCCCGGCCCCAACGGCGGCGGCCTCTCGCGGCGGCACATCCTCAGCGCGATCGACGACAGCCTCCGACGTCTCGGCACGGACTACGTCGACCTCTACCAGATCCACCGCTGGGACCCCGAGACGCCGATCGAGGAGACGATGGAGACGCTCCACGACGTCGTCCGCTCGGGCAGGGCGCGCTACATCGGCGCCTCGAGCATGTGGGCGTGGCAGTTCGCGAAGGCGCAGTACACCGCGGATCTGGGCGGCTGGACGCGGTTCGTCTCGATGCAGGACCAGTACAACCTGATCCAGCGCGAGGACGAGCGCGAGCTGCACCCCTTCTGCGTCGACCAGGGAGTCGGCGTGATCCCGTGGTCGCCGCTCGCCCGGGGCCGGCTCACCCGCGACTGGGACGAGACCACGGCGCGCACCGAGACCGACGTCTTCGGCGGCACCCTCTACCGCCAGCAGGAGGAGGCCGACCGGCGGACCGTCGCGACCGTCGCACGCATCGCCGAGCAGCGCGGCGTGCCCCGTGCGCAGGTGGCGCTCGCCTGGGTCCGGCAGCAGGAGGCGGTCACTGCTCCGATCGTCGGAGCCACGAAGCTCCACCACCTCGACGACGCGGTCGCGTCGCTGGACGTGGAGCTGACCGCCGACGAGCTGGAGGCGCTGGGCGCCGACTACGCACCGCGCGCCAACGAGGGGTTCTGATCCGGCCGATGCGCCACCGCTGATCCGCCCGAGCGGTCTCCGCTACGCTTCCTCTCGAAGATGACGGAAGCTCAGAGCGGGAGGCGGCATGGCGAGGAGTGCCGGGGATCCGTTGGGGGCGCGCTACCGCCTGCTCGAGCGGATCGGCTCGGGTGCCGCGGGCGAGGTGTGGCGCGTCGCCGACGCGCAGGGGCCGGACCGCGCGGCGAAGCTCCTCCGCGGTGAGCACGTGCACGACGCGGGCCTGGTCGAGCGGTTCGTCCGTGAGAGGTCGGTGCTCACCCGTCTGCTGCACCCGCACGTCGTGGAGGTGCTCGACCTCGTCGTGGAGGGGGAGACGCTCGGGATCGTGATGGAGCTCGTCGGCGGCGGATCGCTGCGGGAGCTGCTGCGGGACGAGGGCACCCTCCCGGCGGTCGATGCGCTGCCCGTGGCGGCCTCGATCCTCGACGCTCTCGCCGCCGCGCATGCGATCGGCACGGTCCACCGGGACGTGAAGCCCGACAACGTCCTGCTCGCGGAGGGTGCGGACGATGCGGGCTCCGCCGTCCGCGTCTCCGACTTCGGCATCGCTCACGTGGTCGCCGAGGGGCCGCGCGCGACGACGGGTGTCATCGGGACGCCGGAGTACCTCTCGCCCGAGATGCTCGCCACCGGAGCGGCCGGCCCGCCGAGCGACGTCTACTCGACGGGGATCCTGCTCTACGAGCTGCTGTGCGGCCGGACCCCGTTCGCGGGCCCCGGCGCCGACGTCGCGGTCGCCTACCGGCATGTCGCGATGCTCCCGCCGCCGCTGGAGCTGCCGCCGCGGCTCGCGTCGCTCCTGGACCGGATGCTCGCGAAGGATCCGGCGTCGCGGCCGACGGCTGCGGAGGCGGCGGGGATCCTGCGACGCCTCTCCCCGGCGCTGGCCGGGCTGCCGGCGCTGCCGCTCGCGGCGGGCGCGGCGGAGTTCGAGGAGGCCGAGCGCCCGGGCACGGTCCTCCGCGGGATGGCGGTGGAGATGTCGTCGGAGCCGGTGGAGGAGGGGCCCGCTCCCGAGCTCGGCCCGTCGTCGCAGGCGACCGTGCTCCGCCCGGTGCCGCGCCGCGAGCTGCGCCTGGTGGAACGGCCGTTCGAGGCTCCAGCTCGGCGGGGGCGCGGCGGACGTCTGCGGATGATCCTCGCCGCCCTCGGCGCCGGCGTCCTGCTCATCGGGGCGGTGCTCCTCGCCGTCCAGCCGCGCGGCGGCGGAGCACGGGCCTCGGCGCCGGATGCCGACCTGTCGGCCCGGCAGCAGGACCGGCCGCTGCCGACGGGCCTCGGAGTGACGCGATCGGCCACCTGGGACGCGGAGCGACGGGCCGTGGTCGTCGAGATCTCCTACTCCGCCCAGAGCGCGCCCCTCTCGGGGTCCTTCCTCGAGGTGCTGCCGGGCCCGGACGCCGCGGCGGCGTGCCCCGCGGCCAGCTGGTCCGGAGTGACGGCGGTGCGCAACCGGCCGAGCGTCACCGGAGTCGGGGTCGGCTGCGGTTGGAGCCTGACGGACCTGCACGTCCCGGCGCAGGGGATCGTCGACGTCACGGCGACCGTGCCGATCGCGGTGGCCGAGCAGAGCGCCCTGGACGGGTGGCTGGCGGCGGCAGCGTCTGCGACGGCACAGGCCGTGGCCGACCCTGCGGTCACCGGGACGGCGTATCCCGTGCAGCGGCTGCGGGATGTGCGGATCGAGACTCCCGCGCGGACGGTCGGCCGGACCCCGCTGCCGGTGACGCTGGTGCCGGTCTGGCCGAGCGGGGCCGACCCCGTGAACCCCCTGCTCGCGACGCCGTCGTCCGCGCCGGCGAGCAGCATGCTCGACGCGATAGCGGGCGGAGTGGAGGGCGTGCGGTTCAGCGACGGCTGCGGCGGCGCGGTCGCCGTGTCGTCCGACGGGCTGACGGTGACCGCCCTCACGGTGACTCCGTCCTGCGAGCTGCGCGCCCGAGTGGGCGCGTTCTCGGACCTCTCGAGCAGTCCCTTCGCGATCACCACTCGCGAGTGAGTCGACCTCTCGCGCCAGTGTCGAGCCGTCGACGCCATGCGCGCCGTCTGCGCGGTCTCGCCTCCTACCATGACGAGACATCCTCATGAAACCACGGTGGAGTGGGGAGCGGGCGGGACGGTCCCGTCCGCAGGGGTAGAAAGGTGCGACCAATGTCACGTGTTCTCTCGACCGACGAGGCGAAGTCCGCGATCCAGCAGATCCAGTCGATCGTCAACGGCGGCCTCGCCGATCAGATCAGCCGCCTCGACGCACAGGGGCGGACACTGTCCGACCCGAACGTCTGGGACGGTCCGCTGGCCTCGCAGTTCCGCTCGTCGACCTGGCCGGAGACGAAGTCGGCCCTCGAGAAGGCCAAGCAGGAGCTCGAGGAGCTGCGCAGCCAGCTGGCGACGATCTCGCAGAACATCTTCGCCGCCGGCGGAGGGAGCTGACCGGCCGTCCCGCCCCTGCGTGCTCCGGCGAGCGGGGGCGGGACGTGCTCGTCGTCGCCGCGCTCCTTCTTCCGCGCACCTCCATCGGTGCGTCTCGGAGTGATCGGAGCGCTCTCGAGGAGGACGCGCCGATCGACTCGGTGGCGGAGGCGCGATCACCCGCCCGAGGGCGCTGATCAGCCGCCGTCCGCCGGCGTCGGCGAGACCGACTGCACGAAGTGGATCTCGCCGTCGAGGCTGACGAAGCCCCGGCCCACCGTGGGCGGGACGGGGAAGCGCCGCGGGATCTGCGCGCCGAGGAGAGTGCCGTCGTTGTCGACGTCGGGCTGGAGCAGCAGCACGGAGCGGGAGGCCGCCGCCTTCTTCGTCCAGTTCCCGAAATGGCTGCGGAGCTCGCTCGACCGGCCGGCCAGCACGACGCAGAGTCCCGGGCGACCCGACGAGACCAGCCTCATCAGCGCCTGGTCGGTGTCGTCCCAGCGCTCGGCGTCGTCGAGGAGGAGCAGCACGGGGCCCTCCTCCGTCGAGAGCGACGCGAGGAGGGTGCGGAGCTCCTCCGCGCCCACGGCGAGTCGGTCGAGGTCGGCGCCCCTCAGCGGGGAGCGTCGATCGCACACTCCCCAGACGGCGACCGAGCCGGCGGCCCGCGCCGCCTCGGCCAGGGCGAGCAGCACGGTCGACTTGCCCGATCGGGCGGGTCCGGCGATGACGACGTGCTCGCCCTCGAAGACCTGGAACGCCAGCGGGGCGAGGTCCGACTCGCCGAGGCCGATCGGGAGCAGCCACGGCTCGCGATCGAAGCGGGCCTCGATCCCGAGTGCGCTCACGGCGACCCTGTCGGGAAGCGTGCCGACCGTGCTCGTCCTGCCGCGCGCATCCGGCCAGGCGGCCGCGAGCTCGGCGATCGCGTCGTCGAGACCGGCCCTCGGAGTCGCGACCTGCGTCTGCAGGAGCGACGAGGTGATGAAGCAGCGCCCCGGCACCGCTGCCGGCGCCTGCACCGGCTTCACCCCGGCGGCGGCGTAGTCCTGCGGGTCGGCGAGGCGGAACAGCCACTTCTGCGTCGTGACCTCCTCCATCACCGAGGGGATAGCCCTCGCCCGGGTGCTCGTCACCGCGAAGTGCAGGCCGAGCTCCGGTCCGTCGGCGTAGGCGTGGGCGAACGCCTCCATCAGAGCCAGGCCCTCCCAGTCCTGGAACTCGTCCTTCAGAGTCGCGAGTCCGTCGATGAGCACCAGCGCACGCCGGTGGCCCCCGGGCGATGCTCGGCGCCGGCGCACCTCGTCGCGCAGGTGACGGAGGAACCGGGTCTGCTTCTCGTGGGATCCGCCACCTGCTCCGGCGTAGGAGACGGTGTGCGGGAGTCGCGCGAGCGGGGCGGAGTCGCGGGAACCGGCATCGAGGACGTAGAGGTCGAGCTCGTCCGGGGGGAAATGACGGGCGGCCGTCAGTGCGATCGACGCGAGCGCCGTGCTGGTGCCGCTGCCGGGGATGCCGATGAGGAGCAGGTTCCCCTCGCCCAGATCCCAGCCGGTCGGCGACCGGCGCTGCCGGTCGGGGTCGTCCGAGAGTGCGACGTGCAGGACGTCGCCGACGACGCGACCGAGGTCGGACTCCTCCGCACCGAACCCGCTGAGGGCCACGGCGTCCTCGAGCGGCTCCGGCCAGATCGGGCGGGGAGGGCCGAAGCCCGAAGCGGCGTCCGCCTCGACCACCGCGTCGATCAGGAGGTCGAGATCGGTCGGGGCCGTCTCGTCGGCGGCGACCGGGGAGGGGCCCTCGACGGGGACGCCCGTGGGTCCGACCGGGCGGACCTCGATCGCCTCGACGGCCGCCGCCTCCGCGCGACCGGTGACCAGCGCCGTCTGGACGGGCGAGATGTCGTTCTGGCCCCGCTTCACGTACGCCCGGCCGGTCTGGGAGCGGGAGATCCCGGCCGCGCTCGCGACTCCGATCACGTCGGCGGAGTCGTCCCGGCTCTGCACCCGGAGGGCGACGCGGAGGTTGGTGTTGGCGAGGATGTCGTCGTTCACCACTCCGGCCGGACGCTGGGTGGCGAGGATCATGTGCACGCCGAGCGTCCTGCCGACCGCGGCGACGCTCACGAGGGACGTCAGGACGTCGGGATGCTCCTTCGCGAGAACGGCGAACTCGTCGACGACGAGCAGGAGCCGCGGCATCGGCTCCGGCGGCGAGGTGGCCCAGTACGCGTCGAGGTCGTCGACACCCTCGCCGGCGGCGGCGAAGAGCCGCTGACGACGCCGCATCTCGGCCTGGAGCGAGCGCAGCGCGCGGTCGGCGAGCTGGGCGTCGAGGTTGCTGATGGTGCCGATCGTGTGCGGGAGCCGCTCGCAGGACGCGAACGCCGCACCCCCCTTGAAGTCGATGAGCACGAAGGTGAGGCGCGTCGGATCGTTCCAGGCCGCGAGGCCGGCCACGAAGGAGCGCAGGAACTCGCTCTTGCCTGAGCCCGTGGTGCCGCCGACCAGGCCGTGCGGGCCGTCGGCGACGAGATCGAGCACGAGCGGACCGTGCTCGGACGAGCCGACGGGCGCGCGCACGCCCCGGGCGCTCGACCACCACCCCCGGACGTCCGCAGCGGTCGGACGATCGGCGCCCAGGAGCGGCGGCAGCCGCACGAGCGCGGAGAGGGCCGCCCCCGCGGTGACGAGCTCCGGGTCCTCGAAGCGCGCCAGGTCGCGCGCACAGCGCTCGGCCGTGGAGGAGGCGAGACCGGCGAGCACCACGTCCTCGACGGTGATCCGCTCGTCGGGCCGGGAGAGGAGCGCCGAGGCGTCCGCTCCGACCCGGACGACGACCGTGCAGGAGGCGGGGAGCTGCTCCTCCGACGCCGCGAGGACGAGGCCGGAGATCCGGGTCGCCGCCTCGCGCTCGCCGCGGCCGAGTCCGAGGAGTTCGCGCGCCGGAGCGGCGCGTCCCTCGGTCAGCACGTCGGAGTCGAGCACCAGGAGCACGCGCGGCGAGTCCTCGTCGCGGAGGGCGCGGAGGAGCTCGGAGCTGCGGTCGCGCCGGTCGGAGAGGCGGCGTCCGCCCCCGGGCAGACGCGTGTGGGGGAGCCAGGAGGCCCAGCTCCAGTCGGAGTCGCGTCGCCGGTCGCAGAACACCCCGATCGCCAGGTCGGCCGGACCGCAGTGGACCGCCGCCTGGCAGAGCAGGCTCCTCGCCAGAGCGAGGCCGCCCTCGCGGTCGCCGACGATCCCGACGACGCCCGAGTCCGCGAGATCGATGGACACCGGCGCGCTCGGGACGACGCTCACCGCGAGGATCGCGCGCACCTCCTCCTCGAGCCGCGGCACTCCGCGCTGATCGAGCGGGGGAGACCACGGGACGTCGCCGACGCCGATGTGCAGGCGGAGCACATCGGCGGAGGTCGCGCGCCGCTGCCACAGCGACGTGGCGGGCAGCGCCGCCCGGCGGATCGTCGTCGCCGGGTCGGGCGCGTCCTCCTCGAGGCGGGCCCGTTCGACACGCGCGGAACGGGCGATGGCGTCGCGGAGCGTCTGCAGCGCCTCGCCGTAGCGCTGCTCCTCGGACCGGGTCGCTCGGGCGTGCCGGTGCCGCTGCTCGAACCACATGCCCACCCCGGCCACGGGGCTGAGCGCGGCGAAGAGGGCGTAGCGCGCATCGCCCATGATGAGGACCATCGCGAAGGCGAGGACGAGCGGCGCGGCGACGGTGATCACGCTGAAGGTCGTGGCGGAGGCGATCTCGAGGCGGGCCGGCGGGACGACCGCCTCGCCGGCCGCCGGACGTCCCGGTCGCGGCGGCCGGTTGAAGGGCACGGTCGCCGTCGCGGTGACGTTGTCCGTGCTCCCCGGCTCGGGCGCGAGGAGCTCGGGAGGCGCGGGGCGCAGGCGGAGAGCCGCCCCACCGGCGATCACGACCACGGCGTCGGAGACCAGGACCCCGTCCCCCGTCGCGGAGACGCCGTCGACCAGAGTGCCGTTGGTGCTGTCGGCGTCGCGCACCCGCAGGCCGTCGCCCTCGCGGGTCACCGAGAAGTGCTCCCAGGAGGCGCTCGCCGTGTCGAGGACGACGTCGGCGTGCGGGGAGCGGCCCACGATCAGCGCACGGCCCCGCGGGATCTCGACCACGGCTCCCGCGCCGAGACCGCCCGACAGCACGGCCGTCCACCCGCGGGCCGCGGCAGGTCCGGGCAGGGGGGAGCGGGCGATCCGCGTTCCCTCGAGCAGCAGCAGATCGGCCAGCCGGGTCTCCACAGGGTGCAGGGCGGTGTCGACGGCGAGGGCCGTCCCGGGCGGGAGGCGGTGCCCGGTGGCGGTGGCGATCAGCTCGCCGAGTGTCGCGGAGTCGCGGTGGCGGCCGAGGTCGATGTCGGAGCGGGTGCCGTCGAGGTCGAGGAGGAGTCGCACCGGGGGCTCACGGTCGGGGCTGTCCGGCGAACCAGAGCAGCGGCGGGTCGGCGGGCCGCAGGCCGAGGCGCTGCGGCGAGGAGTGGAGGGGGAGTGCCGGGGCGTCCAGAGCGTGCGCGGCGCCGAAGTCGAGCGGCGGACCGGCGAGCCCGTCCGCCGCTCCGATCGTGCATCCCCGGAGTGCGGCGGCGACCGCCGAGGGTGCCCTGCTGCCTGCGACGGCCGCGGCTCGCACGAGCGCCACGACGGCGTCGTGGCTGGGGGCGTCCGCGACCGCGGCGAGATCGCGGAACGCGCGGTCGTCGAGGAGGGTCGCACGCGCGGCATCGTCGGCGGTCATCCGTACGGCCCCCAGGAACGCGGAGGCCGCGCGTCCGCGCTCGTCGCCGCGGAGGGCGACCGCGTCGCCGGAATCCGTGCCGATCGTCGTCAGATCTCCCGAGAGGGTGCCTCCGGCCGCGGCCAGGGCGGGAGCGAAGGCGGGGCTCAGCGCGTCGGGCGTGAGCAGGATCGGGACGGACGCCCCCGCCGCCTGCAGAGCGGCGACCGCCGTCGCCTGCGCCGCGGCGGGGCCGGACACGACGACGCGCTCGACCGCCGGCTCGCCCTCGAGGTGCGGGCGGGCGGCGGTGATGATCACGTCCGCGGCGGCGCCCGGATCGGCGGTCACCGTCGCGGCGGGCGAGAGACCGGTCGGGGTGCCTCCACCGGTGTCGACGAGGAGTACCCGGGCGCCTCCGCCGGCCTCCTCCACGAGTGCCGCGTCGGCCGAGGCGGTGTCGGGTCCGAGGGACCAGACGCCGTCGCCGGGCAGGGCGGGGCCGCCTCCGTACGGGAGGACGGCCGCTGTCCCCGCTGCCCGAGCGGCGTCCACGGCCGCAGCGGTATGGGTGCCGTGGGTCGCGAGGACGAGGCCGGACACGCCCTGCCCCGTCAGCTCCTCGACGGCGGCGCGGGCACCCTCGGGCGTCCCGTGGTCGTCGACGGCGACGAGACCGATCTCGCAGCCGCCCATCGCTGACCGGTGCGCTGCGACGACGGCACCGTTCGCCGCGTCCCTCCATTCCGCGCCCTCGCCCGGAGCCGAGCTGAGCGACACCACCACCCCGAGCGTCAGCTGCTCGGGCACCCGGGCGCACGAGAAGCCGACCGGGAGAGCGGCGACCTCCGTCATCGGGGCGGACTGCGGGGGCAGGAGGGAGACGAGGGCACCGCTGACGCCGAGGAGGGCGACGGCGCCGCCGATCAGCATCGGGCTCCGTCGGGCGGTGCGGGAGTGCTGCGCCGCGCGCCTGCCCAGGCGGGTCATCGCTCGTCCCCGATCCGGAAGGAGTAGACCGTCCGGGTCCGCGTGCCCTCGGGCAGGTCGAGGTGGAACGCGGGAAGCTCATCCCCGGCGCGGAGGGAGGCCCGCTCCTGGGCCTGCGCCAGCAGGATGCCCGAGACGTCCTCGGACCGCACCGCGGCGTAGCCCCGTGCGCTCTGCGAGGCGAGGGCGAGCTGCACGTCGGCGGTGCCGACCTTCGCGGCACTCGTGGTCATCGATCCGAGCAGGCCGGAGCCGCCGACCGTCCGGTCGCCGAGGTCCAGGAGCACCTTGTGCAGATCGGCGGCGAGGAGCGCGGCGGCCGCGTCGGTGTCGCGGGTCGAGGCGTCGATCGTCGTCGCGATGCCGGCCAGGGAGGCGCGCGTCCGCTCGGAGACGGCCCCGCCGATCCGGGCCTCCGCGGTGCGGAGAGCCCGGTGCCCGGCGTCCACCGTCGCTGCACCGTCGGAGCGGATGCCGGAGGAGGCCGTGCGCAGGCTCGAGACCGACCGGTCGAACATCGCGACGACCGCGTCGGCGTCGGCGCCGGAGCGCGTCGAGATCCGCCGCACCTGCTCGTCGAGGAGTGCGGTGACCGCGGAGGCGGCGGCCGTGTCCGTCTCGGCGAACGCCTTCTGGATCGCCGGTGCGAGAGCGTCCTGCTGGGCGCCGAGAGCGTCGATGCGGGTGCCGAGGGCGTCGCGCTGAGCGGTCAGCGCGTCGACGCCGGTGCGGAGGGAGGCGAGCAGGCCGGTGAGGCGTGCGTCGTCCGAGCCGGCCGTCGCGCCGGCCTCGGCCATGCCGCTGCGGACCGTGGCGAGCGCGGCGCGCAGGGCGGCGAGGTCGGCACTCGCGCCGGTGCTGCCGACGGTGGAGGCGACGGCGGTCCACGCGTGGACCTGGTCGCTCAGCCGGTCGGCCAGGGGGGCCGGATAGCCGTCGGGAGCGTCGAGGCGGCCCGCGCCGGAGCAGGGCGTCGCGGTCAGGTAGGCGCGGA
This sequence comes from Rathayibacter sp. AY1B7, assembly GCF_002932735.1. Lineage (NCBI taxonomy): Bacteria > Bacillati > Actinomycetota > Actinomycetes > Micrococcales > Microbacteriaceae > Rathayibacter > Rathayibacter sp. AY1B7. Next base: position 42,921 of record NZ_PSWK01000009.1, on the reverse strand, counting down.
GCTCCTCGACGGAGCCCCGGGTCACCTCCACGGGTGCGCGCATCGGGCGCCCGGTCGGCGTGGGTGCGGCAGCAGGGGACTGTGTCGCCGGCGACAGCTCGCAGAGCCGATCGGCCAGCTCCTGGTTCTGCGCCGACAGCGACCCCGTGCTGGTCGGCGTGCCGAGCTCGTCCAGGGCGGTCGTGGCGGCGGCGCCGACCGAGGCGACCGTCGTCTCCAGGCCCGCGGTGTCCGCGTCGAGCTCGTCCAGCGTCGCCGACAGGGCGGCGAGCGCCCGGGTGACGGATCCCTCCGGGTCGGCCAGGGTGTCCACCGAGGCCGACGCGGCGTCCACCCTGCTCGCGAGGGCGGCGAACCCGGCCTGCACGCCGTCCATCAGCTCCGGCTGCAGGGAGTCGACGAGGTCCTGCCCGCGATCGAGCATCCCGAGCAGCACGGTGTCGACGGCGGCTGCGGAGGCGGCGAGGGAGCATGTCATCGAGGGTGCCGTGCAGGTCTCGGCGGAGGGCTGTGCCGGCCCCGCGGCAGCACGGAGAGCCGCGATGACCTCGTCGCGGCAGGACTCGGCCGCGGTCCCGTACGCGTCGAGCTCGGCCGTGAGCCGTAGCAGCTCCGAGTGGATCGAGCCGGTGCGGCCGCCGTCGACGGCGAGTCCGCATCCGCTGCCCGAGACCGTCGGCGGCGGCACCGCGGCCGATGTGTCGCCCAGCAGGGCGTCCACCGCGTCGATCGCCTCGGACAGCTGCGCCAGCAGGCCGGACTCGGTGCCCGAGACCGTCGACGACAGCTGCGCCCGGAGCGCGCCGAGCTGCCCGGAGAGGCTCTGCATCGAGGCCGCCGTCGAGGCGGCGCCGGCCCGCAGCTCCTCGGCCGTGCGGACACCGAGAGTCTCGGAGGTCGCGTCGAGCGAGGCCCGCACCTCGGCGACGGTGGTGCCGGCCTGCGTCAGCAGGTCGTCCACCGCGGTGACGACCTCGATCGTGCGGCGCTCGAGGGCGAGCGGCGAGGCGTCGGAGGAGTCGAACGCGGCGCCCAGCGCCCCCTCGGTGGTCGGGTCGGTGCTCAGGCCGGGCTGGACCGCCAGGTCGAAGGCGGGGACGGCGAAGTCGGCGACGTCGGCGACGAGGGTCAGCGTCGCCGTCGCGCCACCGCCCGGGGGAGCGAGGAGAGCGGCCCACTGCACGACGGCGTCTCCGTGCTCGTCACGGCTGAGCACGCCGTTGGTGACGGCACCCGACTCGCTCTCGGTGACGACGCGACTCGGCGGGACGCCCGGCAGGACCGCGGAGGCTGCGATCGTCAGCGGAGCGCCGACGAGTGCACTGCGGCGGGCTGCACGACCGGCCGCGTCGAACGCGACCTCCTCGAGCCGGACCGTCAGGTTCTCCACCGCGAGCGAGATCTCGATCCGACCCGAGCGCCCGGCGAGGTCGGCCGGATCGGTGCCCGAGGCTTCGGCGGTGCGCCACGAGGGCCGGACACGGACCGGCAGGTCGGCGGCGACCTCGGGGGGATCGTAGACGGTGGTGGTCGCCGAGGTGTCGGACGGGTCGTCGCCGACGGCGAGGGCCGTCCCCTCGATCGCACGGACACCCCCGTCGGACGAGACGGCGACGGACACCGCCTGCAGCACCCTGGCGGTGGTGAGCGCCGGCTCCGGTGGCGTGCAGCCCGCCAGTACAGCGGCCACGACCGCGATCGCCGCTCCGGCCTTCGTCCTGCGAGCATTCGAGCGCACCCTGACCACCCCTCGTCCCGACGGGGCACCGGGCGGTGCCGCTCACGTCGACATGAGAGATGCTCGCAGATGAGCGGAACCCCGAGAGCCGGTGGCGCGCGATGACCTGCACCGCGCGCCCCGGGGTCAGACGATCTTCAGCTTCTTACGGAGCGCCTGCACGTGCCCGGTCGCCCGGACGCCGTACTGCGCGAACTCGAGCGCTCCCTCGGCTCCGACGACGAACGTCGAGCGCAGCACGCCGACGACGGTCTTGCCGTAGAGGCTCTTCTCGCCCCACACCGCGTACGCGCGGTGCACGGTCATGTCGGGGTCGCTCAGCAGCGGGTACGCGATGCCCTGGGCGTCGGCCCAGCGGCGCAGCGCCTCCGGGGCGTCCCGCGAGATCCCGAGGACCTCGTAGCCGGAGTCGCGGAGGGACGCCGCGTTGTCGCGGAAGTCGCAGGCCTCCGTGGTGCAGCCGGGGGTGTCGGCCTCGGGGTAGAAGAACAGGATGACGCGCCGTCCGCGGTATTCCGTGAGCGAGACGGGCTCGCCGTCCTGGTTCGGCAGCGTGAACTCCGGAGCGGAGTCGCCGACGGCGAGGCGCGCCTCGGCGGGGAGGGGGGAGAGGTCGGTCATCGTCTGCTTCCGTCGGTCGTGGCGAAGGTGGTCAGGAGGCGCTGGAGCGAGTCGAGGCGCTCCGGTCCGCTGGCGCCCAGCAGTCCGCCCTCGACAGCCTCGATGATGGCGCAGTCGGGGGAGTCGGGCAGGTGCGTGCAGCCGCGCGGGCAGTCCCGGGCGATCACGGCGAGGGTCGTGAACGCGCCGAGGATGTTGTCGGTGTTCACGTGGCCGAGTCCGAACGAGCGGACGCCGGGGGTGTCGATGACCCAGCCGTGCCGGTCGCCGCGCTCCACGCGGAGCGAGACGGTGGAGGACGAGGTGTGCCGACCGCGGCCCGTCACGGTGTTCACGCGCCCGATGGCCCGGTGCGCGTCCGGGACGAGCTTGTTCACGAGGGTGGACTTGCCGACTCCGGAGTGCCCGACGACCACGGTCTCGTGGCCGAGGAGGGCGTCGGCGATCTCGTCGACCGGCGGCTCGTCCTGGCTCGAGAGGAACACGCGGAGGTCGAGCCCCTCGAAGTTGCGGAGGAACGGGGCCGGGTCCGCGAGGTCGGTCTTGGTGATGCAGAGCATCGGAGTGATCCCGGCGTCGAAGGCGGCGACGAGGTAGCGGTCGACCAGCCGGGTCCGTGGCTCGGGGTCGGCGGCGGCCACCACGCAGAGCATCTGGTCGGCGTTGGCGACGATCACGCGCTCGATCGCGTCGGTGTCGTCGGCGCTGCGGCGGAGGAGTGTCGACCGCTCGCGGATGCGGACGATGCGCGCGAGCGTCCCCTCGTCGCCGCTGGAGTCCCCGACCACGTCGACGCGGTCGCCGGCCACGATCGCCTGGCGCCGCAGCTCGCGGGCCCGGGCCGCCGTGAACTCGTGCTCCTCGGGCGTCCCGTCGCCGATCATCACCGTGTAGCGACCCCGGTCGACGCCGAGCACCATCGCGATCTCGGCGTCCTCGTAGGCGGGCCGGTTCTTGGTCCGGGGCTTCGTGCCCTTCGGGTTCGGGCGCACCCGCGCGTCCGACTCGTCGTACCCGTCGAAGTCGTCGAGAGCACCGTCGGCGTCGAGGCCGCTGTCCGTCCACCACGACACGGGTCAGACCGATCCGGCGAGGGTCGTCCACAGTTCCGGGAACTGGGGGAGGGTCTTCGCTGTCGTCGCGACGTCCTCGATCACCACGCCGGGGACCACGAGGCCGATCAGGGCGCCGGCGTGGGCCATGCGATGGTCCGAGTAGGTGCGCCAGCGGCCGCCGTGGAGCTCGGCGGGCTCGATGCGCAGACCGTCCTCGAGCTCCGTGACCCGGCCGCCGAGGCCGGTGATCTCGGCGGCGAGGGCGGCGAGGCGGTCCGTCTCGTGGTGACGGATGTGGCCGATCCCGGTCAGGGTGCTGGGAGTGGAGGCCAGCGCGGCGAGGGCGGCGAGGGCGGGGGCGAGCTCGCCTCCCTCCGACAGGTCGAGGTCCACGCCCAGGATCTCGTCGCCGCCGGTGACCACGAGGTCCTCGCCGTCGCGCTCGACGCGGGCGCCGAACAGCGGCAGGATCCGCTCGAGGTGCGCCCCGACCTGCGTGGTGACGGTCGGCCAGTGGCGCAGCCGGACGCGGCCGCCCGTGACGAGGGCCGCAGCGAGGAACGGCGCGGCGTTCGAGAGGTCGGGCTCGATCAGCACGTCGGCGCCGGCGATGGGCTGCGGCGCGACGGTCCACTCGCCGTCGGCGGGCGTGCCGACCTCGACGCCCCGTGCCGCCAGTGCGGCGACGGTCATGTCGATGTGGGGCCGGGAGGGGACGGCGCTGCCCTCATGGCGCAGGTGCAGTCCCTCCTCGAAGCGGGCGCCGGCCAGCAGGAGCGCCGAGACGAACTGGCTCGACCGCGAGGCGTCGACGACGACGTCGCCGCCCCGGACGGCCCCGGAGCCGTGGACGGTGAAGGGGAGCGCGCCGCGGCCGTCGTCGGCGACGTCGACGCCGAGCGCGCGGAGGGAGGCGATCGTCGCCCCCATCGGCCGCTTCGCCGCGTACGCGTCGCCGTCGAAGGTGGTGGGGCCGAGCGCGAGGCCGGCCAGCGGCGGGACGAAGCGCATCACGGTGCCCGCGAGCCCGCAGTCGATCGTCGTCGAGCCGAGCAGCTCCTCCGCGGGCTCCACGACCAGGTCGGCGCCGAAGCCGCCGGTCGAGCCGGACTCCCGGATCGTGGTGCCGAGCGAGCGCAGCGCCTCGATCATCAGGGCGCTGTCGCGGGAGTGCAGCGGCGCCCGCAGCGTGGAGGGTCCGTCCGCCAGAGCGGCGAGCACCAGCTCCCGGTTGGTCAGCGACTTGGAGCCGGGCAGGCCGACCTCGGCGTCGAGAGCGCCGGCCGCGAGGGGTGCGGGCCAGGCGTCGTCGCCGGGGAGCGCACGGGCGTCGCCGTACGGATCGAACTCGGGGGCGGAATAACGCGAGAAGACCATCGGTTGTCAGGATAGTCGGCGCGCAGGGCGTCGTCAGGAGCGTGACGGAGGCGGAGCATGACGGCAGCACCCCCGGTCCTCCGGAGCAGCAGGCCCGTCGCCCGGAGGCGCCCTCGTGCCGCAACCCCGGTCGTCCGCCGCGCCGCCGCTCTAGAATCGCTCGTGATGACTCGCGACGACGAACCCCGCACCACCCCCGCCGACGAGGCTCCCGAGCCTGCCGACGCGGAGCAGACGATCGTGGAGACCGTCGAGGAGTCGCTGGACGACGCCCCGGTCGAGGCTCCCGTCGATCTCCGCTCCCTCTTCGAGCAGCAGGCGCTGCCCTTCATCGACCAGCTCTACGCGGCCGGTCTGCGGATGACGAAGAACCCCTCCGACGCGCAGGACCTCGTGCAGGAGACGTTCGCGAAGGCGTTCGGCGCGTTCCGCCAGTTCGAGCAGGGCACCAACCTGAAGGCCTGGCTCTACCGCATCCTCACGAACACGTTCATCAACTCGTACCGCAAGAAGCAGCGCGAGCCCTACCAGAGCGCGATCGACGAGCTCGAGGACTGGCAGCTGGGCGGCGCCGAGTCGACCACGGCCACTTCCAGCCGCTCGGCCGAGGCGGAGGCGATCGACCACCTCCCCGACACCGCGGTGAAGGAGGCGCTCCAGGCGATCCCGGAGGACTTCCGGCTCGCCGTCTACTTCGCCGATGTCGAAGGCTTCTCCTACCAGGAGATCGCGGACATCATGAAGACCCCCGTCGGGACCGTCATGAGCCGGCTGCACCGCGGCCGGCGCATGCTGCGCGAACGACTCACCGACTACGCACGCGAGCGCGGATTCCGCGCCGCATTCACTTCCGGGAGCACGAAATGACCGACAGCGGCTGCACGAAGGCGAAGGCCGAGCTCGAGGAGTACCTCCACAACGAGCTGTGCAAGGAGGACGCCGCCGACATCCGCGAGCACATGGCGGGATGCGTCGACTGCGCCGACGAGGCGAAGGTCGGCGTGGTGCTGACGGTCGCCGTGCAGCGTGCGTGCAAGGAGACGGCGCCGGAGGACCTCCGCGCCCAGGTGCTCGGCATGCTCCGCGACGAGCACGCCGCGCACTCCCAGGCGCCCGCCCGCCTCTAGGCGCCGCACGACCCGGGGAGCCCCGGCCGTTCGAGACCTCCCGCGCACCGCGGGCCCTCGAAGGGCCGGGGCTCCGTCGTGTCCGGCGGCCTCCGGGTGCCGCGGCACCCGCACGTCGCGCGCGCTCCTGCCGGTCTCTGCGGGCCTGCGGTCAGGCACGGTCCGCCTGCAACGCGACGGGCCCGCCGGAACACGAAGTTCCGACGGGCCCGACGGCGTCGTGCGGACCGCGGGTCAGCGGGTGAGCGCCCGCGACAGCAGGTCGGCCTGCTCGGAGGCGTGCCGCTTGGCCGAGCCGGCCGCGGGGGAGGCCGCGGACGGCCGCGAGACCACGCGCATGGACCGGCCCAGCTTCGGAGCGACCTCGAGGGCCATGAACGGCCAGGCGCCCTGGTTCTCGGGCTCGTCCTGCACCCAGACGAGCTCCGCGTCCGGGTAGCGCTCGGCGATGCCGCGCAGCTCCTCGATCGGCGCCGGGTAGTACTGCTCGACCCGGACCAGCGCGATGCCGTCGTCGGGCTTCTTCTCGAGCTCCGCCTTGAGGTCGTAGTGGACCTTGCCGGCGTGGAGCAGGACGCGCTTCACGGCCGAGGCGTCCTGGATCCGCGCGTCGTCGATCACCGGCTGGAAGCGGCCCGAGGTGAAGTCCTCGACCGGGCTCGAGGCTCCGCGGAGACGCAGCATCGCCTTCGGGGTGAAGACGATCAGCGGTCGGCGGGGCCGGGAGTAGGCCTGGCGGCGCAGCAGGTGGAAGTAGGACGCCGGCGTCGACGGGCGCGCGACGGTCATGTTCCGCTCCGCGCACATCTGCAGGTAGCGCTCGATCCGCGCCGACGAGTGGTCGGGGCCCTGGCCCTCGTAGCCGTGCGGGAGCAGGAGCACGAGCGACGAGCGCTGGCCCCACTTCTGCTCGGCCGAGGAGATGAACTCGTCGATCACGATCTGGGCGCCGTTCGCGAAGTCGCCGAACTGCGCCTCCCACAGCACGAGCGAGTCGGGCCGCTCCACCGAGTAGCCGTACTCGAACGCCATCGCCGCGTACTCCGAGAGCAGCGAGTCGTAGATCCAGAGCCGGGCCTGCTGCTCGGACAGGTTCATCAGCGGCAGCCACTCCTGGCCGTTCTCGCGGTCGTGGAGGACAGCGTGGCGCTGGACGAAGGTCCCGCGGCGCGTGTCCTGGCCGACGAGGCGCACCGGGGTGTCCTCGAGCAGCAGCGAGCCGAGCGCGAGCAGCTCGCCGAAGGCCCAGTCGATGGAGCCGGAGCGGCTCATCTCCTGGCGCTTCGCCAGCAGCTGCTGGAGCTTGGGGTGCACGGTGAAGCCCTCGGGCGGCGTCGTGAACGCGTCGCCGATTCGCGTGACGACCTCGGTCTTCACGCCGGTGACCTCGGGCTCGCCCGGGTAGTCCTCGCCCTGCTGCGCGTCGGGCAGCTCGAGGTCGGCCACGGAGTCGCCGTCGGCGGTGATCACGGGGATCGCGCCGGTCTGCGCGGCGTGGGTCTCGGCGAAGGCGCGCTCCAGACGGTCCTGGAAGTCCTGGTGGGCGCGGTCGTACTCCTCCTCGGTGATGTCGCCGCGGCCGACGAGCGCCTCGGTGTACAGCTTGCGGACCGAGCGCTTGGCCTCGATCAGGCTGTACATCAGCGGCTGGGTCATCGAGGGGTCGTCGCCCTCGTTGTGCCCGCGCCGGCGGTAGCAGATCAGGTCGATGACCACGTCGCGGTGGAACCGCTGGCGGTACTCGAACGCGAGCTGCCCGACGTGGACGACCGCCTCGGGGTCGTCGCCGTTCACGTGGAAGATCGGCGCCTGGATCGTCTTCGCGCCGTCGGTCGAGTAGATCGAGGTGCGGGCCTCGTGAGGGGGAGTCGTGAACCCGACCTGATTGTTGATGTTGATGTGGATCGTGCCGCCGGTGCGGTACGCGCGCAGCTGCGACATCTGCAGGGTCTCGACCACCACGCCCTGGCCCGCCATCGCGGCGTCGCCGTGGACGAGGATCGGCAGCGTGGTGAAGGTGCCGATGGGCTTGCGGTCCTGCTTGGCGCGGACGATGCCCTCGAGCACGCCGTTCACGGCCTCGAGGTGCGAGGGGTTCGCCGCCAGGTAGACCGGGATCTCCTCGCCCGCCGCGCCGCGGAAGGTGCCCTCGGTGCCGAGGTGGTACTTCACGTCTCCGGAGCCCTGGACCGTGCGCGGGTCCTGGGTGCCCTCGAACTCGCGGAAGATCTGGCCGTAGGTCTTGCCGGCGATGTTGGTCAGCACGTTCAGGCGGCCGCGGTGGGCCATGCCGATCGCGACCTCGTCGAGGTGCTCGTCGGCCGCGCCCTGCAGGACGGCGTCGAGCAGCGCGATGAGCGACTCCCCGCCCTCGAGCGAGAAGCGCTTCTGGCCCACGTACTTGGTCTGCAGGAAGGTCTCGAAGGCCTCGGCCTCGTTGAGCTTGCCCAGGATGCGCAGCTGCTCGTCGTGGCCCGGCTTCTCGTAGCCGCGCTCGAGCTTCTGCTGCATCCAGGCGCGCTGCTCCGGGTCCTGGATGTGCATGTACTCGACGCCGACGGTGCGGCAGTACGAGTCGCGGAGGATCCCGAGGATGTCGCGCAGCTTGAGCTGGCGCTTGCCGCCGAAGCCGTCCGTGACGAACTCGCGATCGAGATCCCAGAAGGTGAGGCCGTGGCTCTCGATGGCGAGGTCGGGGTGCGAGCGCTGCACGTACTCCAGCGGGTCGACGTCGGCCATCAGATGCCCGCGGACGCGGAACGAGTTGATGAGCTCCTGCACGCGGGCGGTCTTGGAGACGCGCTCGGCGAGGTCGACGGCGATGTCCGTGGACCAGTGGATCGGGTCGTAGGGGATGCGCAGCGCGGCGAAGATGTCCTCGTAGAAGCCGCGGCCGCCGAGCAGGAGCTCGTGCACGATCTTGAGGAACTCGCCCGAGCCGGCGCCCTGGATGACGCGGTGGTCGTAGGTCGAGGTCAGGGTGATGGTCTTGCCGATGCCCAGCTCGACCAGCGTCTTCTCGGACGCGCCCTGGAACTCCGCCGGGTACTCGAGGGCGCCGGCTCCGATGATGCAGCCCTGGCCCTTCATCAGGCGGGGGACGGAGTGGACCGTGCCGATGCCGCCGGGGTTCGTCAGCGAGAGCGTGGTGCCCGCGAAGTCGCCGGCGACGAGCTTGTTGCCGCGCGCGCGCTTGACCAGGTCCTCGTAGGCCGAGAGGTAGGCCGTGAAGCTCAGCGTGTCGGCGCGCTTGATGCTCGGCACGAGCAGGGCGCGCGTGCCGTCGGGCTTCGGCATGTCGATCGCGATGCCGAGGTTGACGTGCGCCGGGGCGACGACCGCGGGCTTGCCGTCGACCTCGTCGTAGAACACGTTCTGGCTCGGGAAGTCCTTGAGCGCGCGGATGAGCGCCCAGCCGATCAGGTGCGTGAACGAGACCTTGCCGCCGCGGGTGCGGCGCAGGTGGTTGTTGATGACGATGCGGTTGTCGATCATCAGCTTCGCCGGGATCGTGCGGACGCTCGTCGCGGTGGGGATGCTGAGGCTGGCGTCCATGTTGGTCGCGAGGCTCTTCGCCATGCCGCGGAGCGGGGTGACGACGTCCTCGTCCGGCGTCGAGTCCTCGGCGGAGGGCTTGCTCACCGGAGCGTCGGCCGGGATCGGCTGCGCCTTCGGCTGCTTCGACGTGGTGCGGGAGGCGGGGGTCGACTCGGAGGAGGAGGCCGCGGCGGGATGGGTCACGGCGCCTCCGCCGCTCGACGAGACGCGCTCGGCGGCAGCGGCGGGCTTCGAGGCGGCGGGCGCGGGGGCCGCGGCGGGAGCCGGAGCCGGAGCGTCCTTGCCGGAGTTCGCGAGCTGGGCGCCGTAGCGCTCCAGGATGGGCCACCAGGACTCGTCCACCGAGGCGCGGTCGGCGCTGTACTGCTCGTACAGCTCCTCCACGAGCCACTCGTTGGCTCCGAAGTCCTCCGCGCCCTGCTCTGTTCCTGCTCCGGTCAACTGGCTCGACACAGCCGATCGCCCACTCTCTCCGTTGATTCGTCCTCGATCATCCGGACGGGCCCGTCGCATCCCTCGGCGCCTGCCACCGCGGCGGAGGAGGTCGTCCTCGCACCAGCGGGAACCGGTGCCGTCGCCTGGTCCCGTCCCGGTCGCCAAGCCTAGCCCCGTTCCCTGCACGGCCGACCCGGGGCCGCGCCGGAGTAGCGTTTCCCCCATGCGTTTCTCCGGCGGAACACCCTCAGGCGACCTCACCTACTCGGACGTCTTCCTCGTCCCCGGCCGCTCGTCGGTGACGAGCCGCCTCGACGTCTCGCTCGCCCCGGGCGACGGCACCGGGGCGACGATCCCCGTCGTCTCCTCCAACATGAACTCGGTCACCGGTCAGCGCCTCGCAGCGACGCTCGCGCGCCGGGGCGGGCTCGGCGTCCTCCCGCAGGACATGCCCCTGCAGGCGCTGGACGCCGCGATCCGCTGGGTGAAGCGCCAGCCGGTCGCCTTCTCCGGCGCCCTCACCGCCTCGCCGGCGACGACCGTGGAGGAGGCGCTGCGCATCCTGCCGGCCGTCGCCGGCCACGGCTTCGTGGTGCAGGAGGAGGGCGGCGCGATCCTCGGCTGCGTCCCGGCCGCGCGCCTGGCGACCGCGCTGCCGGACGCGCGCCTGGGCGACCTGGTGCACTCCGCCACCCCCTCGATCGACGCCGACGACGTGCCCACCGCGCGGGCCGCCTTCGACCTCATGGTGGCCGCCGACCTCGACTTCGCCCCGGTGCTGCACCACGGCGCCCTGGTCGGCACGCTGTCGCGCACCGGCGCCCTCCGCTCCACCGTCTACGACCCGGCGCTCGATGCGGACGGGCGTCTGCGCGTCGCGGCGGCGATCGGCATCAACGGCGACGTCGAGGCGAAGGCGCGCGCTCTCGTCTCCGCGGGCGTCGACGTCCTCGTCCTCGACACCGCGCACGGCCACCAGGAGGGGATGCTCCGGGCGCTCCGGACGGTCTCCGCGCTCGATCTCGGAGTGCCTATCGCGGCGGGCAACGTCGTCACGGCCGACGCGGTGCACGACCTCGTCGACGCGGGAGCGGACATCCTCAAGGTCGGCGTCGGCCCCGGCGCGATGTGCACCACCCGGATGATGACCGCGGTCGGCCGCCCGCAGTTCTCGGCCGTCCTCGAGACGGCCGAGCGCGCGCACGAGCTGGGCGCCCACGTCTGGGCGGACGGCGGGGTGCGCTACCCGCGCGACGTCGCCCTCGCGCTGGCCGCGGGCGCCGCCTCCGTGATGATCGGCTCCTGGTTCGCCGGCACGATCGAGGCTCCGGGGGAGCTGCGCAGCGACGCGGCCGGCCGGGTCTACAAGGAGAGCTGGGGCATGGCCTCGGCCAAGGCGGTGCAGGAGCGCTTCGACCGCCTCGACGCGTACGAGCTCGCCCGCAAGCGCCTCTTCGCCGAGGGCATCTCCTCCTCCACAATCTACCTCGATCCGCTGCGGCCCTCGGTCGAGGACCTGCTCGACATGATCACGTCGGGGGTCCGCTCGTCCTTCACCTACGCCGGAGCCCGGAGCGTGGCCGACTTCCACGAGCGGGCGCACGTGGGCCTGCAGTCGGCCGCGGGCTACGAGGAGGGCAAGGCGCTGCCGGTCAGCTGGTGAGCGGGCGCCGCGTGCTAGAACCGAGCCCATGACCATCGTCGACAACGCCGTGTACGTCGACGGCCGCCGCATCCGGAACCCTGACTCGCTCGAGGACACCTTCGAGCTGATGCGCGACGAGCACGGCATGGCCTGGATCGGCCTCTACCGCCCGACGCGCGAGGAGGTCGAGGCGGTCGCCGAGGAGTTCGGGCTGCACCCGCTCGCCGTCGAGGACGCGCTGAGCGGGCACCAGCGGGCCAAGCTCGAGCGCTACGACGACGGGCTCTTCGTCGTGCTGCGGCCGGCGCGCTACGCGGACGCCGCCGAGACGGTCGTCTTCGGCGAGCTGCACGTCTTCGTCGGCCCCGACTTCGTGGTCACCATCCGGCACGCCGACTCCCCGGACCTCGCCCGCGTGCGCCGCCGCCTGGAGGAGGATCCGGCCCTCCTCGCCCGCGGGCCCGAAGCGGTGCTCTACGCGATCCTCGACCAGGTCGTCGACGAGTACGCGCCGGTGGTGTTCGGCGTCCAGGGCGACGTGGACGAGATCGAGGACCAGCTCTTCGGCGACGACTCGGACGACGGGCTCTCCGAGCGCATCTACCGGCTCTCGCGCGAGGTCATCCACTTCCAGCGCTCGGTGCAGCCGCTGACCGCCCTGCTGCACGAGCTGCTGCAGGAGTCGACGCCCGTGGAGGGGGAGCCCTCGCCCTCGCCGGAGCGGATCGAGCTGCGCCGGTCCCTCCGCGACGTGCTCGACCACACCATCCGCGTGACGGAGGCGGTCGACTCCCTGCGCGCGATCCTCGACAAGGCGCTCACGGTGCACTCGACGCTCGTCTCGCGTCGGCAGACCGAGACCGGGCTCGCCCAGAACGACGTGGTCCGCAAGATCTCCTCGTGGGCGGCGATCCTCTTCGCCCCGACGCTGGTGGCCGGCATCTACGGGATGAACTTCGACGACATGCCGGAGCTGCACTGGCGCCTCGGCTACCCCTGGGCGCTGGGCCTGATGGTGCTGTTCGGCTTCGCGCTCTACGCGGTGTTCAAGCGGAAGAAGTGGCTCTGAGCCGCCGCGTCGGAGCACGCCCGGCGGCGCTCCGCGGCGGGTAGACTCGGCGCCACAATGGACGACCCTCCCTCTGCGCATCCGGCCCGTTCCGCTCACTGCCGTGCTCCTCGGACTCCCGCTCGACGCTCCGGTGCCGCTGCTCCGCCGGCCCGCACTGTCCGGCCCTCCTCGCACCTCCCTCTCGTGACCGGGGGCGACCACCGTGGGAACTGAGTGGCTCCTCCTCGGCGTCGGCCTGCTGCTGACCCTGGGCACCGGCGTCTTCGTCGCCAGCGAGTTCGCGCTGGTGAACCTCGACCGGGCCGACCTCGAGGCCCGTCGCGACCGCGGCGAGACGCGCCTGGGCATGACCATCGCGGCCCTGCGCGTCACCTCCACGCACCTCTCGAGCGCGCAGCTGGGCATCACTCTCACGACGCTGCTCACCGGCTACACGATGGAGCCCGCCCTCTCGACGCTGCTCCAGGAGCCGTTCAGCGGACTCGGCATCCCGGAGGAGGCGCTCGCGCCGGTCATGACGGTGGTCGCCATCGTCATCGCGACCCTGCTGTCGATGATCCTCGGCGAGCTGGTCCCCAAGAACTTCGCCCTCGCTCTCCCGCGGGCGACCGCGAAGCTCGTCGTGCCGCTGCAGACCGCGTTCACGACGGTGTTCCGCCCGGCCGTCGCCCTGCTGAACGGCAGCGCGAACGCCCTGCTGCGCCTGGTCGGCATCGAGCCGAAGGAGGAGCTCTCGGGCGCCCGCAGCGCCGAGGAGCTCTCGAGCCTCGTGCGCCACTCCGCCAGCGCCGGACTGCTCGAGGAGGACACGGCCGACCTGCTCGGGCGCACCCTCCGCTTCTCCGCCCTCACCGCGGGCGACGTGATGACGCCGCGCCTGCGCCTGTCGACGGTCGAGCGCGCGAGCACCGCGCAGGACGTGCTCGACCTCGCCCGCACCACCGGGTTCTCGCGCTTCCCGATCACGGACGACGACATCGACGACATCGTCGGAGTCGTGCACGTCAAGCAGGCCGTCGCCGTGCCCCGCGGCAAGAGGTCCGACGTGCCGGTCACGGCGCTGCGCTCCGAGCCGCTCCGCGTCCCCGAGACCATGAAGCTCGACGTGCTGCTCACGGAGCTGCGCGGACGCGGCTTCCAGCTCGCGGTCGTCGTCGACGAGTACGGCGGGACGGCGGGCGTCGCCACGCTCGAGGACCTGGTCGAGGAGCTGGTCGGCGAGGTCGCCGACGAGCACGACCGCTCCCGGGCCGACGTCGTCAAGCTCCCCGGCTCCACCACCTTCCCCGGCATGCTCCGCCCCGACGAAGTCCTCGACCGCGCCGGCGTGCACATCCCCGAGGAGGGGCCCTACGAGACGGTCGCCGGATTCGTGATGAGCGAGCTCGGCCGCCTCCCCGCCGTCGGCGACCGGGTCGACGTCGAGGGCGGATCTCTGCGCGTCGAGCGCCTGGACGGCCGCCGCATCGACCGCCTCCGCTTCACGCCCGATCCCGACGCGGATCCCGACGGGATCCCCGACCCGCTCGCCGACGTCGCCCGCGGACACCGCGGACGGAAGGAGTCCGACGATGAGTGACTGGGCCGGAATCGCCTGGCTCGTGGTGCTCCTCGCCGCGAACGCCTTCTTCGTCGGAGCGGAGTTCGCGGTCATCTCCGCGCGCCGCTCCCAGATCGAGCCCCTCGCGGAGAGCGGACGCCGCAGCGCGATCACCGCGCTCGCCGCGATGGAGCACGCCACACTGATGCTCGCGACCACGCAGCTGGGCATCACCGTCTGCTCGCTGCTGATCCTCAACGTGAGCGAGCCGGCGATCCACCACCTGCTCGAGGTGCCGCTGCACGCCGTCGGCATCCCCGACGAGCTCTCCGGCACCGTCGCCTTCGTCATCACGCTGCTGATCGTGTCGTTCCTGCACGTGGTGCTCGGCGAGATGGTCCCCAAGAACATCTCGTTCTCGATGCCCGACCGCGCCGTGCTCCTCCTGGCGCCGCCGCTCGTCGCCATCGCCCGGGTCCTCCGCCCGATCATCGTCGCCCTCAACGCGGTCTCGAACGGAGTGCTCCGCCTCTTCAAGGTGGAGCCCAAGGACGAGGCGAACAGCACCTTCACGCTCGAGGAGGTGCAGACGATCGTCGACCAGTCCACCCGCGAGGGCACGCTCCGCGACTCGACCGGGACCCTCCTCGCCGCGTTCGAGTTCACCGAGAAGAAGGTCCACGACGTCGCCCTGCCCCTCGACGGGATCGTCAGCCTCCCCAGCGGAGCGACCCCCGCCGACGTCGAGCGCGCCGTCGCCAAGCACGGCTTCTCCCGCTACGTGATCCTCGGCGAGGACGGCACCCCCGAGGGCTACATCCACCTCAAGGACGTCCTCGACCTCGACGGCGACACGGAGGGCGCCAAGTTCCGCCTCCCCGTCCCCGCCAAGCGCATCCGCCAGCTCGCCTCGATCTTCGAGGCCACCGACCTCGAGGACGCCCTCGCGATCATGCGGCGCACCGGCGCCCACCTCGCCCGGGCGTTCGACGAGCAGGGCCGCGCCACCGGAGTGCTGTTCCTCGAGGACATCATCGAGGAGCTCGTCGGCGAAGTCGACGACGCCACCCGCCGCTAGGCGCGGGCCGCGGAGGGGCCGTCTGCGGCGTTGTCGTCGGGCGCGATACCGCCGGTATCGCTTCCTCCTCCGCCTTGCATCCGACCCCTCAAGCACCCGCGCCCCCTCTGGAGCAAGGGGAGAGGGGTGCGGCTGCGCCGGCACGGTCTGTCGGGACGCGCGGCTGCGCCGGCACGGTGCGGGGAGGGGTGCGGCTGCGCCGGCACCAGTGCGCTGCGCCGGCACCGGGCGGATCCGTCGCAGGGCGACTTAGGGTGGCGGGATGGGTGAGCGGGTCGGGACGGCGGAGGCGGCGCGGAGCATCAGGGTGCCGCGGGAGGACGACGACAAGTACACGCGCGGGGTGCTGGGGATCGCGACCGGGTCGGAGCGGTACCCGGGAGCGGCGGTGCTCGGCGTCGAGGCGGCGGTGCGGACGGGAGTCGGCATGGTCCGCTACCTCGGACCGGAGCGGCCCGCGGGACTGGTGCTCGCCCGGCGGCCGGAGGTCGTGACCGCGGTGGGACGCGTGCAGGCCTGGCTCGTCGGCTCCGGCACCAGCGCCGAGGACCGCAGCGACGAGGAGCGGCGCACCCTGATCGAGCAGCTGCACTCGGGAGTCCCGGTGGTGCTCGACGCGGGCGCGCTCGACCTGATCGACGAGGCCGCAGGGCCGGTCGTCATCACGCCGCACTACCGCGAGCTCGCCGGAGTGCTCGGCCGAGCGGGTCTGGACGCGGACGCCGCGACGATCGCCGAGGCCCCGGGGGAGTGGGCGCGCCGGGCGGCGGACCGCCTCGGAGTCTGCGTGCTCCTCAAGGGCGGCACCACCCACGTCGTCGCGGGCGGCGTCGAGCTCGAGGTCTCCGGATCCACGCCCTGGCTGGCGACCGCGGGCAGCGGCGACGTCCTCGGCGGCGTGCTCGGCGCACTCCTCGCCGGTCGGGCCGCGGACGCCGAGGCGGCCGGGGCGACTCTGACCGCGGAGGACCTCGCCCCCGTGGCCGCCGCGGCCGCCGTCCTGCACGCGGAGGCCGGACGGAGCGCCTCCGCCGGCGGCCCGATCGCCGCGCTCGACATCGCGGAGCACCTGCCCGGAGTGGTCGCCGCACTCCTGCGCTGACACGCCCGTCGGACGAGCGCTGAACCGAACCGGGACCGCCGCCGTTGTCCTGGAGGAAGCGACGCCCGCGGCCCGGCTCACCGGCTCCGCACCGCCGCCTCATCGGGTGCTCGAAGCGAGCACCTCTACCGTCGGATCCGCCGCGTCCGCCTTGACCAGGAGAACAGACATGACCGCGAAGACCACGACTCCCGCCCGCTACGCCCTGACCCTCCTCGCCGGCGCCGGCACCCTCGCCGCGCTCGCCGCCTGCTCCAGCACCACCACGACCGGGAGCGACGCCGCCGACGCGGCGACCACCACCGCTCCGAGCACCGCCACCAGCTCCGCCCCCGAGGCCACCGGCGCCGCGTCCTCCGCCGCGAGCGGCAGCAGCTACGCCGACGGCACCTACGAGGCCGAGGGCGCCTACACCTCGCCCGGAGGGAACGAGAAGGTGGGCGTCTCGCTGACCCTCGCCGACGGCGTCGTCACCGACGTGACCGTGACCCCGGAGTCGGAGAACCCCACCGGCCAGCAGTACCAGTCGCGCTTCGCGGGCGGCATCGCGGGCGAGGTCGTCGGCAAGCAGCTCGACGAGCTGAAGGTCTCCAAGGTGTCGGGGTCCTCCCTCACCTCCGGCGGCTTCAACGACGCCGTCGAGACCATCAAGGCCGATGCCACGGCCTGACGCCCCGACGGTCCTCGGCCACGCGTGGCGGTTCGACGCGATCGGCACCGGCTGGCAGATCGACACCGCCGAGTCGCTCGGGCCCTCCCACCGCTCGCGGGTCGAGGCGCGCATCGCGGAGTACGACCGCACCTGGTCGCGGTTCCGTGACGACTCCGCTGTCTCGCAGCTGCGGGTCGGAGGCGAGCACGTCTTCCCCGACGAGGCGGCCGACCTCTTCGCACTGTACGACGTGCTCGACGAGCTGACCGGCGGGGCGGTCACCCCCTTCGTCGGCGGCTCTCTCGAGCAGCTCGGCTACGACTCCGCGTACACCCTCGTCCCGCGCGGACCCGCCGTCCCCGCTCCCTCCTGGGCCGCCGCCCGTCGCGGGGCGGCGGGACTGCGGGTCGAGCCCGGGACCGTCGTCGACGTCGGCGCCGCGGGCAAGGGCCAGCTCGTCGACCTCGTCCTCGAGGAGCTCGACGGAGTCGGGCCCGCCGTCGTCGACGCGAGCGGCGACCTCCGGGGCGTCGGAGCCGGACCCGTCCGGGTCGGCCTCGAGCACCCGTGGGACCCGAGCAAGGCACTGGGAGTGGCGGTGCCCGGCGACCGCGCGCTCTGCGGCTCGGCGAGCAACCGCCGCGCCTGGGGCAGCGGCCTCCACCACGTCCTCGACGGGCGGACCGGAGCTCCGGTCGAGAGCATCGTCGCCGCCTGGGCGGTGGCCGACACGGCCCTCGTCGCCGACGGGCTCGCGACCGCGCTGTTCGTCTGTCCGCCCGAGGCCCTCGCCGAGCGCTTCGACTTCGAGTTCGTCCGCGTCCGCAGCGACGGCACCCTCCACTACTCGCCTTCCTTCCCCGGAGAGGTCTTCCGATGATCGGCACCTTCGACCGCGCCCTCGGCCGCGTCACCACCTACCGGCTGGTCTGGATGACGCTCGCCGCGCTCCTGCTCGTCGCCGTCGGCTACGCCGCAGCCGGCCTGATCTTCTCGACGCCGCTCGAGATCCTCGGCACGACGCTCGTCGCCGTCGCCTCGACGGCCCTGGTCAGCGCGGTCCTCGCGCGGCTGTTCCGCAGCCGCGCGCACCTGGAGTCCTCGCTCGTCACCGGTCTGCTGATCGCCTGCCTCCTCTTCCCGACGGCCGATCCCCGCGGGCTCGCCGTGATCGCGCTCGTCGGCGCGATCGCCGCCGCGTCCAAGTACGTCCTCGCCTGGCGGGGCCGCCACCTCTTCAATCCGGCCGCGGTCGCCGTGCTGATCATCGGCTTCACCGGGCTCAACGCCGGAGCCTGGTGGATCGCCAGTGGCGCGATCTGGCCGTTCGTCGTCGTGGGCTCCCTCCTGATCGTCGCGCGGGTCCGCCGCTTCGCCGTCTTCGCCGTCTTCGTCGTCGTCGCCGGCGGGGTGTCCGTGCAGCAGGCGGTGCAGAACGGCCAGGACCTCGGCGCCGCGGCGGCCCTGGTCCTCACGGCCTACCCCTTCGTCTTCGCCGGCGCCTTCATGCTGACGGAGCCGCTCACGCTCGCGCCGCGCCGCTCGCAGCAGCTGATCATCGCGGTCGTCGCAGCGCTCGTGGCGAGCGTCCCCTTCCACATCGGCGTCGTCTCCGCCACTCCGGAGCTGGGCCTCGTGGTCGGCAACGCCCTCGCGTTCGCCTTCGCATTCCGCCAGCGTCGGCGGCACACGCTCGAGCTCGCCTCGACCCGCGTGCTGGCGCCGGGCATCGCGGAGTACCGCTTCCGCTCCCGCTCGCCGCTGACCTTCGAGCCGGGCCAGTGGCTCGAGCTCGACCTGCCGCACCGCGCCGACAGCCGGGGCAGCCGGCGCACCTTCTCGGTCTCGTCCGCTCCGTCCGACGGCGAGATCGCGATCGCCCTGCGGATGCCGGAGAAGGCGAGCAGCTTCAAGCGCGCCCTCGCCGCGCTGGAGCCCGGCGACTCACTCCGGGCGACGAGCGTCGGCGGTGACTTCGTCCTGCCGGCCGATCCCACCGTGCCGCTGCTGCTGGTGGCGGGCGGCATCGGGATCACCCCGTTCGCCAGTCAGCTCCGCTCGCTCGCGGACGGTCCGCGGCGCGACGTCGTCGTCGTGGTCGCCGCGCCGAGCCTCGCCGAGGTCGCGTACCGCGACCTGCTGCAGGAGTCGGGGGCCCGGGTCGTGCTCTGCTCGAAGGAGGCGCCGACCGACCTGCCCGCACGGTGGTCGCACGTCACAGGCCGACTGACCGCCGAGCTGCTCGCGGACGCGGTGCCGGACGCCGGCCGCCGTGTGGGCTACGTCTCCGGGTCGCCGTCGTTCGTCGACTCGGTCCGCGGCGCCCTGCGCGGTGCCGGGGCGAAGCGGATCCGCACCGACGCGTTCGCCGGCTACTGAGTTCGTCGGGTCGTGACGCCCGCGGGATGGTGACGCCTGCGGGCTGCGGACGCCTGCGGGCTGCTGACGCCCGCGGGCTGCTGACACCCGCGGCCTGCTGACACCCGCGGCCTGCTGACGCCCGCCGTCTGCTGACGCCCGGCGGCGACCGACGCCGCCGGGGGGGACCGATGCCCGGCGGGAGCGGCGCTCTCAGGCGGGCTCAGGTGCTGCCAGGGTCCCGTTCAGCGGCCCCTCTACAATGACGCGGTGCCGTCCTCCCCTCCTCGAGCGTCCTCCCGCCCCCTCGCCCGGCTGCGCGAGAACCGCGACTCCGTCGCCGTGCTCTGGGGCGCCTTCGCGCTGGTGCACGTGGTGCTCTCCCTCCTGGCGCTGTTCGCTCCGGGTCTGCCGATGGGCGACGTCAGCATCGTCTACAAGGAGTGGATGAGGACCGCCGTCGAGGGCGGCGGCATCGCCGGGATCGACACGGGCTGGGTCTACCCGATCCTCGCCTGGGGCCCGATCGCCGCCTCCTGGCTCTTCGGCTCGGCGGGCTACGACCTGGTGTGGCTCGTCCTCGTCGCGCTCGCCGACGCCGCCGCCTTCGCCCTGCTGCTGCGCGGCCGGTCGGCACCGCGCCTCGCCGCGGCGCGCTGGTGGCTGCTGTTCCTCGTCCTCCTCGGGCCGATCGCGATCGGCCGCATCGACGCCTTCACCGCGCCGCCGGCCATCGCCGGGATGCTCTGGGCGGCGACCCGTCCGGGCATCGCGGCGCTGCTGCTGACCGTGGCCACCTGGATCAAGGTGTGGCCGGCCGCGATCCTCGCCGCTGCCGTGCTGGTCCTGCGCGGACGGCTGCGGATGGTCCTCGTCCCCGCGGTCGCCTCCGTGATCATCGTGCTCGCGGTCGTCCTCGTCGGTGGCGGGGACCAGGTCTTCAGCTTCGTCACCGATCAGACCGATCGGGGCCTCCAGATCGAGGCCGTCGTGAGCACTCCCTGGATGTGGCTGTCGGTCCTCCCGGGATCGGGGAGCTACGTCTACTACGCCGCCGACATCAACACCTTCGAGATGCACGGGCCCGGCACCGAGTTCGCGGCGAGCCTGATGACCCCGCTGCTCGCTCTGGCCATGCTCGGCGTGGCCCTGCTGGGTGCCCGTGCTCTCGCCCGCCGGGCGGACCCCGCCAGGCTGTTCCCGCTGCTCGCGCTGACCTTCGTGGTCGTGTTCATCGACACCAACAAGGTGCTCTCGCCGCAGTACATCGTCTGGCTCGCGCCGCCGGTGATCGCCGGGCTGATCGCGTGCCGCGACGGCGCGTTCGACCGGCCCGCGAAGCTGACCCTCGTCACTGCGGCTCTGACCCAGGTGGTCTACCCGTACCTCTACCTCTTCCTCCTCTGGTCGCACTGGTGGATGGTGCTCGTGCTGACCGTGCGGAACATCCTCCTCGTGGTGCTGCTCGGCTGGCTGCTGCGCGAGCTGTGGAGGATGGGGACGGCGCGGGTCGTCGCACCCGGCGTCACGACCTCCGCATCGTCGCTGACCGGCGAGACCCGCCTGGCGCCCCAGGGCTCGTAGGCTCGGAGGGCGCGGGGCCGGCACGCGGTGCGCGCAGTCAAGGAGGCACCCATGCTCGTCGCATTCTCGGTCGCACCGTCCGGGGGCGAGGCGCCCGACGCGTCCGTCCACGACGCCGTCGCCGCCGCCGTCCGCATCGTCCGCGAGAGCGGCCTGCCGTCGCGGACGACCTCGATGTTCACTGAGATCGAGGGGGAGTGGGACGAGGTCTTCGACGTCGTCAAGCGCGCGACGGAGGCCGTCGGAGCGTTCGGGACGCGCGTGTCGCTCGTCCTGAAGGCGGACATCCGCCCCGGCTACTCGGGCGAGATCGACGGCAAGATAGCCCGGCTGAACGACGCGCTGGGGGAGTAGCGGGTCTGCGCCGAGACCTCTCGTGTCCGGGCTTTCTCGAATCGATTCGACATCCGCCCGATCCTGAGTAGCCTTGACCGGTGACGCTCTCGCCCGCTCGGACCCGCCTCGCCCTGCTCGCCCTCGCGATGGGGGGCTTCGGCATCGGCTCGACCGAGTTCGTCGCGATGGGGCTCCTCCCGCAGCTCGCCGCCGACCTCCTCCCCGGGGTCTGGGCCGTGAGCCAGGAGCAGGCCGTCTCGCAGGCCGGGATGCTGATCTCGGCCTACGCACTCGGCGTCGTGGTCGGCGCCCCCACCATCGCCGCCGCAGCGGCGCGCTGGCCGCGCAAGAGGCTCCTCCTGACCCTCCTCGTCGCCTTCACCGTCGGGACGATCGGCTCGGCGCTGCTCCCGAGCTTCCCGCTCGTCCTCGCCGCGCGTTTCGTCGCCGCCCTCCCGCACGGCGCCTACTTCGGCATCGCCTCCCTGGTCGCCGCCGACCTGATGGGTCCCGGCAAGCGCGGCAAGGGAGTCGCGTTCGTCCTCTCCGGGCTCACGATCGCGAACGTCGTCGGTGTGCCCGCGATCACCTGGGTCGGGCAGGTGGCCGGCTGGCGCACCGCCTACCTCGTGGTCGCGGTGCTCTTCGCGCTGACCGTCGTGGCCGTCCAGCTTCTGGTGCCCGCGCAGCCCGGGAATCCGGCGGCGACCGTCCGCAACGAGCTGCGGGCGTTCGGGCGCCTGCAGGTCTGGATGACCCTGCTCGTCGGCGCCATCGGCTTCGGCGGACTCTTCGCGATGTACAGCTACATCTCGCCGCTCGCGACCGAGGTGACGGGGCTGCCGCTCGGCGCGGTCCCGTGGATCCTGGTCGTCATCGGCCTCGGGATGACCGTCGGCAACCTCGTCGGCGGCTGGGCCGCCGACCGCGACGTGCGGCGGGCGCTGGTGGTGTTCTTCGCAGGCGTCGGCGTCTCGCTGATCGGACTCGCGCTGTCGGCCTCGTCGGTCGTCGGCCTGGTGGTGTTCGCGTTCCTCTCGGCGGGCTTCTCGGCGGCCGCGTCGCCCGCGATCCAGACCCGGCTGATGGACGTGGCGCGCGACAGCCAGACGATCGCGGCCGCGCTCAACCACTCCGCCCTGAACATCGGCAACTCGGTGGGTGCCGCGCTCGGCGGCCTGACGATCGCCGCCGGACTGGGCTACCTGTCGCCCATCTGGGTCGGCGTGGGCCTGACCGCGGCCGGAATCGTGCTCGCCGTCGGCAGCATCGCGATCGACCGCGCCCGGGGCACGGTCTACCCGGTCCACCGCGAGCCCGCCCAGCCGGGCACCGGCGGCATCCCGGTCGACGCGCTGTAAGCAGAGCGCCGCCCGGGCCTCTGGAAGACTCTCGGCATGCGCGCCGTGAGCTACTCGTCCTTCTCCGCCCTCCCCGCGATCGTCGAGGTCCCGGAGCCCGTCTGCCCCGTCGACGGCGTCGTCGTCCGCGTCGCGGCGACCGGGGTGTGCCGGAGCGACTGGCACGCGTGGAAGGGGCACGACGACTCGGTCGTCCTGCCGCAGATCCCCGGGCACGAGTTCGCCGGGACGGTGATCGCGACGGGAGCCCAGGTGTCGCTCTTCGCGGTCGGCGACCGGGTCACGGCGCCGTTCGTGTTCGCCTGCGGCGACTGCGAGCAGTGCCGGGAAGGGGCGACGCAGGTGTGCCTCCGGCAGCAGCAGCCGGGATTCACCCTCGACGGGTCGTTCGCCGAGGCGGTGGCCGTGACGGGTGCGGACCTGAACCTGGTGCGCCTGCCCGACTCCGTCGGCTTCGTCGAGGCGGCCGGTCTCGGCTGCCGCTTCGGGACCGCGTACCACGCCCTGCACGAGCGCGGCCGGGTCGCCCCGGGGGAGTGGGTCGCGGTGCTGGGCTGCGGCGGAGTCGGCCTCTCCGCGGTGATCGTGGCGCTCGCCGCCGGAGCCCGGGTGGTGGCGTCGGATGTCTCCGCTCCCGCGCGGGAGGCCGCGGCGGCGCTCGGGGCGGTGACCGTCCCCGGAGGCGAGGGTGCCGCCGACGCGATCCGCGCGGCGACCGGAGGAGGGGCGCATCTGGCGGTCGACGCCGTCGGCAGCAGGGTCACCGCGGAGGCGTCGATCGCCGCCCTGCGTCCGCGCGGCCGGCACGTGCAGGTGGGTCTGCTCCTCGGGCCCGACGCGGCACCGGCGATCCCGCTCGGCCGGGTCATCGCCCAGGAGCTGGAGCTGCTGGGCAGCCACGGCATCGCCCGGAGCGGCTACACGGCCCTCCTCGACGACATCGTCGCCGGCCGTCTGCGCCCCGCCGACTCCGTCGGCCGCACCATCGCCTTCGAGGACCTGCCCGACGCCCTCGCCGCGATGGACGCCCCCGCCGCGACGCCCGGCATGACGGTCGCCGTCCTGGCCCCCTGACGCGGGCCCGCAGGAGCACGGGCAGTCCCGGTCCGGTGGGTCTCGATGCCGCGCGTCCCGCGGCCTCTCGACCAGCATCGACCCGTTGCCCGTGCCTGGTGGGTCTCGATACGCCGCGTCCCGCGGCTACTCGACCGGCACGACTCAGGCACGCCCGCCCTGCTCGATCGCAGGAGCAGGTGGCCGCCGCTCGACGAGGTGGAGCCCGCCGACAGCGATCCGCGTGCCAGCGGATCGATGCCGGGCGACGCACCTCGCTCCGCGGAACGCACCACGTCGTGAAGCCGATCGCGCCGTGGCGGGCGGGGACCGCCGCGCCCTCGTGGAGCCCGCCGACAGCGATCCGCGTGTCAGCGGATCGATGCCTGGCGACGCACCTCGCTCCGCGGAACGCACCACGTCGTGAAGCCGATCGCGCCGTGGCGGGCGGGGACCGCCGCGCCTTCGTGGAGCCCGCCGACAGCGATCCGCGTGTCAGCGGATCGATGCCTGGCGACGCACCTCGCTCTGCGGATCGCACTACGTCGTGAAGCCGACCGCGCCGCGGCGGGCGGGGACCGCCGCGCCTTCGTGGAGCCCGCCGACAGCGATCCGCGTGTCAGCGGATCGATGCCGGGCGACGCGCCCCGCTCTGCGGATCGCACTACGTCGTGAAGCCGACCGCGCCGCGGCGGGCGGGGACCGCCGCGCCCTCGTGGAGCCCGCCGACAGCGATCCGCGTGTCAGCGGATCGATGCCGGGCGACGCGCCCCGCTCTGCGGAGCGCACCGCGTCGTGAAGTCGACCGCGCCGCGGCGGGCGGGGACCGCCGCCCCCCTGGAGCCCGCCGACAGCGATCCGCGTGTCAGCGGATCGATGCCGGGCGACGCACCCCGCTCTGCGGAACGCACCACGTCGTGAAGCCGACCGCGCCGCGGCGGGCGGGGACCGCCGCGGAAGAGGACTCAGTCCGTCTCGATGAGGATCCCGTCGTGGATGGCGCGCTTGCGGAGCGCCACCTTCGTGCCGACGTCGATGCCGACGACGCGGTACTTCTCGCGGATCCGCTTGAGGTACGACTTCGCGGTCTCCTCCGAGATGCCCAGCTCGAACGCGACCGACTTGACCGGCTCGCCGCCGCCGTAGAGGGCCATCACGCGGCGCTCCTGCGCGCTGAGCTTCGGCGCTCCGTCGGAGTCGCCGGTGGAGAGCGCCATGTCGAGCTCGTGCGAGATGTAGGAGTGGCCGTCCTTGGCCGCGCGGATCGCCTCGACGATCATGTCCGCGTCCTCGGTCTTCACGAGGTAGCCGAGGGCTCCGGAGGCGAGTGCCTCGCGGACCACGGCGGGCTCGGAGTAGGTGCTCATCAGCACGGTCTTCACCCCGGTGGTCTTGAGGGTCGAGAGCTTCACCGAGATCGGGATGTTGTCCTTGAGGTCGAGGTCGAGGAGCACGACGTCGACGGGGAACTCGGGGTGCGTGAGCAGCTCGGGCCAGGAGGCGACCGCGGCCACCAGCTGGATGTCGGAGGCGGCTCCGCGGATCCACTCCGTGAGCGCTCCGAGGAGCATCTTGTGGTCGTCCACGACCGCGAGAGTGATCTTCGCGTCAGCGGTGGGTGTCATCGGTGTCCTTCGGTCGGCGGTCGTCGGCGGTCTCTCGGCGGCTGCTCACCGGTCGGCGGGATTCTCGACCAGGCAGTCGATCTCGATCCGGAGCTCCCCGTCGCGCGAGGTGTCGCGGAAGACGCCGACCTGAGCGATAGCCTCCCACGTCGCAGGATCGACGCCGCGCAAGGGCGCGCCTGAGGAGCGGAGCGTGATCGGCACGAGCAGTCCTCGGGCGGCCGTCCCGGCTCCGGGATCGCGGGGGCTGCCCGACTCGACGTGGAGGACCACGGCGAGCCCGGTCGCGCTGTCGGCGATCAGCCAGATCGCCGAGAGGAGCCCGTCGCGCTGCTGGTGCCCGAGGAGCCCGGCGGTGCCGTCCGGGTCGTCGAGCTCGACGAGCGGCGCGAGCAGCTCGGACTCGAGCACGGCGTGGTGCAGCCAGGTCTCGCGCCGCCCCTCGATGAGGTGGAGGCGGAGCTGGGTGGCGAGCGAGGTCGCGTGCGCGGCGCGCTGGGCGTCGAGGGGCAGGCGGACCGAGCCGTCGCCCACCTCGGCGAGGAGGCGCTCGGCGGCGAGGTCGAGCCGTGCGAGCTCTTCCGAGGCGAGCATCCCGACCGCATAGCGCGGGCCGAGCGTGGTGCTCTGCACGAGGGCGCGGTCGATCTCGAGCTGGACCATCCGGCGGAATCCGCGCATCATCACGACCACGACGACGGCCGGCGCGATCGTCACCACGAGGGCGCTGATGCGCACCGAGAGCGCGCCCGCGCCGCCCGACTCCATCGAGAGGAACGCGATCACCTCGGCGATCGCGACGAGGGCGCTCACCGCGAGGATCTCGATCCCGCGCCGGTGGACGATCAGCGCGGCGTGCGCGACGGCGCCCGCGACCGCGGCGGTGGGGACGGTGCGGGCCGCGCCGGAGTCGGTCACGGCCACCAGGTCGAGCACGACGGCGGCTCCGAGGGCGACGAGGAAGCAGAGGTAGACCGGGAGCGGCAGGCGGCGTCCGCCGAGGTGGATCGCGAGGACGGTGGACCCGAAGGCCAGGACGACGAGGACCCAGGCGATCGCCGCGGGTGCGAGGTCGCTGTAGCGGGCGGAGGTCGAGAGGAAGATCAGCAGCTCGTAGGCGAGGATCGCGGCGGCGATGCCGTTGAGGCCGCTGCCGAGGTAGTTGGTGCCGAGCCCCTCCTGCTGGCGGCGGACCGAGCGGGCGGACCGGGAGGAGCGGCCGTGCGTCGCGGGCACGCGTCCCAGCAGCGGGGCCCGCGACTCCGGCGCGGGGCTCACTTGGGGACCTCCAGCACCACGGTCGTCCCCGATCCGGGGGCGCTGAACAGTCTGGTGCGGCCGCCGACGTCGCCGAGCCGGGCGATCACCGACTCCTTGAAGCCGAGCTTCGTGTCGGGGACGGTCGCGATGTCGAAGCCCGCGCCCGCGTCCGTGACCATCGCGCGGACGGTCGTCTCGTCCTCGGTGATCGTCACGTCGGCCGAGGCGACGCCGGAGTGGCGGCGCACGTTCTCGAGGCACTCCGCCAGGGCGAGCACGAAGGAGTCGAGGGCCGCGCCGGTGAGCGCCACCTGGCCGGAGCCGTGCCAGATCACGTCGAGCCCCATCCGGCCGAAGCGGTTGCGGACGGTCTCGAGGGTGTTGGCCGCGGGGGCGGAGGTGACGCTGGTCAGCTGGTAGGAGCCGGACGCGCTCGGGGTGGGGGTCCCGCCGAGCCGGAGCTGGCGCAGGAGCTGCGCGTCCTGCGCCGCCTGCTGCCGGAGCGCGTCGACCGACACTCCGCGGCCCGAGTGCGCGAGGAGCGTGAGGGTGGCCAGCACCGTGTCGTGCAGGAGCCGCGCGCCCTGCCGGCGCTGCGCCTCCGTCTCGCTGGCGAGGCGCTCCACGCGGTGGGCGTTGCCGATGCTGTCGATCCGCCGCACCACCCGCGGGACCGCTGTGCCGATCCAGAGGGCGAAGCCGCAGAGCGTGCCCCAGGGCAGCAGGCTCTGGACGACCACGGTGGGGATCATGGTGCCGCTCGAGACGAGCACCGACGGGATCAGGCTCGGGAGGAGCACCGGCAGCAGCAGGAGCAGGCGGCGCGCGGACGTCGTCACGACCACGGCGATGCTCGCGGTCACGGCGTTCGCGGTGTTGACCAGGACGAACCCGGCGAAGTCGGCGCCCGGAGCGAGCCCCAGGGCGAGGCCCCAGCCCAGCAGCAGGCCGCCGACGGCGACCGCGATCACGCGGCTGCGGCGCCCCGTCCGGGCGAGCTCGACGTGGGCGGCCATCATGCCCAGGAGCAGCGCGACAGCGAACGGCACGGCGGCGGGCTGGAGCGTCCCGGGGATGAGGGCCATGCCGAGCGCCCCCGCCTCCGTGAGCAGGCCGATCCCGCAGGCGGAGTGGCGCAGCAGCCGGTCGCGCTCGCGGGCGCTGCGGATCATCGGCACGCTCTGGCCCCCTCCGGTCGTGGCGCGGGGCTGGCCCCCGTCTCACGATAGCCACTGCCCGGGCCGGTCGGAGCGGTTCGGGGCGTCGAACCGCGCCGGGGCCGGGCGGGTCAGGCCGTCGCGGGATGCGCCAGCAGCCGGGCGAGGTGCGCGCCGACCGCGTCGTCCTCGATGAGGAACCCGTCGTGGCCGAACGTCGAGGTGATCACCGCGACCTCTCCGCCGTCGAGGGCGCCGGGAGCGTGCGCCGCGATGATCCGCTGGCCCTCGACCGGGAAGAGCCGGTCGCTGTCGATGCCGAGGACGAGGGTCGGGCTGGTGATCCGGGAGAGGGCGGCCGCCTCGCCGCCCCGGCCGCGGCCGACGTCGTGCGAGTTCATCGCCTCGACGAGCGTGATGTAGCTGTTCGCGTCGAAGCGGCGCGTGAACTTGTTGCCGTGGAAGTCGAGGTACGACTCCACGGCGAAGCGGCCGCCGCCGCCGAGCGGGCTGAGCCCCGACTGCCAGCTGCGCTCGAAGCGGTCGTTGAGCTCGGAGGGGCTGCGGTAGTTGAGCAGTGCCATCCGGCGGGCGAGCGCGAGGCCGTGGTACGGGCCCTGGCCGTCGCCGGCGTCGTAGTAGGAGCCGCCCGCGAAGGCCGCGTCGTTGCGGATCGCCTCGAGCTGCACGAAGTTGAGGGCGATCTGGTCGGCCGTGGCCCGCGGGGGAGCGGCCAGGACCGCGAGGCGCGCGACCCGCTCCGCGTGGTCGATCCCCCACTCCAGCGCCTGCATCCCGCCCATCGAGCCGCCGATGACGGTGTGCCAGCGCTCGACGCCGAGCAGGTCGCTGAACTGCACCTGCGCCCGTACCTGGTCGCGGATGCTCGTGTACGGGAACCGTGCGCCCCACTCGTGGCCGTCGGGGGCGAGGGACGCGGGACCGCTGGAGCCCTGGCAGCCGCCGAGCATGTTCGGGGCGACCACGAAGAAGCGGTCGGTGTCGATCACGAGGCCGGGGCCGACGAGTCCCGACCACCAGCCGTCCGTCGCGTGGCCGGGATCGCCGCGGCCGAGCAGGTGGGAGTCGCCGGTCAGCGCGTGCAGGACGAGGACGGCGTTGTCGCGGCGCTCGTTCAGCGCGCCCCAGCTCTCGTAGGCGATGCGGGCGTGGGGGAGTCGGCCGCCCGCCTCGAAGTCGAACGGGCCGAGGTCGACGAAACGGCGTCCGCCCGGGTGGTCGCCGTCGCGCCAGGCTCCGGTGGCGGGCGGCTTGCCGATGACCGAGAGGAGCTGGCGCTCGGTGACGAACGCCGACGGGACCGTGTCCTCGAGTGTCTGCTGCCAGTCCATAGCGCTGTCCATCGTGTCAGAGCGCCGCGGGGCGGAGCCGTTTGTTACGCCCTGCTCCCGCGCTCCTCCACCCGCGCGCGGAGCCCCGACGCGATCCCCGAGGACGGGGACCCCGTCAGGGCGCCGAGGGGCCTCAGGCGTTCGCGCGGGAGGCCTCGACAACAGCGCGCGCGGCGCGGAGGGCCTGGTCGAGGTCGGCGCGGAGGTCGTCGACGTTCTCGAGTCCCACCGACAGGCGCACCAGGCCCGGAGTGACGCCGGCGGTCAGCTGCTGCTCGGGCGAGAGCTGCGAGTGCGTGGTCGACGCGGGGTGGATGACGAGCGAGCGGACGTCGCCGATGTTGGCCAGGTGCGAGAACAGCTCCAGCGAGTCGACGAAGGCCCGGCCGGCATCCACTCCGCCCTTGAGCTCGAACGAGAGCACCGCGCCCACGCCCTTCGGCGCGTAGCGGTTGGCCGCGGCGTACCAGGGCGAGGTGGGCAGGCCCGAGTAGTTCACCGAGGCGATGTCGGAGTGGTTCTCGAGGTACTCCGCGATCTCCTGCGCGTTCTGCACGTGGCGCTCGATCCGGAGCGAGAGGGTCTCGATGCCCTGGATGAGCTGCCAGGCGCTCGCCGGGGCGATCGAGGCGCCGAGGTCGCGCAGCAGCTGCACGCGGGCCTTGATGATGTAGGCGAGGGAGTCGCCGACCGCGTCGGTGTAGACGGCACCGTGGTAGGACTCGTCCGGCGTGGTGAGGCCGGGGAAGCGCTCGGCGTTCGCGGTCCACGAGAAGCGGCCGCCGTCGACGATCGCTCCGCCGATGACCGTGCCGTGGCCGCCGAGGAACTTCGTCGCCGAGTGCACGATGATGTCCGCGCCGTGCTTGAAGGGGCGGATCAGGTAGGGCGTCGCGATGGTGTTGTCCACGATCAGGGGCACGCCGGCGTCGTGCGCGACATCGGCCACGGTGCGGATGTCGAGGATGTTGATCTTGGGGTTGCCGACGGTCTCGGCGAAGAACAGCTTCGTGTTCGGGCGGACGGCGCGGCGCCACTCCTCGCGGTCGTCCTGGTTCTCGACGAAGGTCGTCTCGATGCCGAGCTTGGCGAGGGTGTACTTGAAGAGGTTGTAGGTGCCGCCGTAGATCGAGGACGACGAGACGATGTGGTCGCCGGCCTGGGCGATGTTCAGCACGGCCGCGGTCTCGGCGGCCTGGCCCGAGGCGAGCAGCAGGGCGCCGGAGCCGCCCTCGAGGGCGGTGAGCCGCTCCTCCACGACCGCCTGGGTCGGGTTCTGGATGCGGGTGTAGATGTTCCCGAACTCGGCCAGCGCGAACAGGTTCTGGGCGTGCTCCGCGTTGTCGAAGACGTAGGAGGTGGTCTGGTAGATCGGCGTCGCGCGGGCCTTGGTCACCGGGTCCGGCGCGGCGCCCGAGTGGATCTGCTTGGTCTCGAACTGCCACTGGTCGGAGTCGGTCATGGTGCTTCCCATCGGATCGTCGGGGTCGGGGACGGGGCCGTTCTCCGTCGCGACGAGCGTACGCGGGGGCCCGCCGGGCGGCCAGGACCGCCGACACACGGGGTAACGGCCGTCAGCGCCGCTCGGGCTGCCGGTCGCGCTTGGCGCCCGTGGGGTCGGCGCGGTCCGGGCGCCGGGGCCTCTCGTCGGCTGGCGGGGCGAAGAGCCAGGCCGCGCGGGGCTCGACCAGCCGGTGGAAGACGGTGCGGGTCCAGCCCAGTGAGAGCGCGACCGAGACCGCGATGCAGAACACGATCATCAGCACGAGGGCGAGCGTGCTCTCCGTCCGCGAGAGGATCCCGGACTCCCGCAGCGGATAGAGGACGAAGCTGTGGAGGAGGTAGACGTACATCGTCGACTGCCCCCAGGCGGTGAGCGGGGTGCGGCGGCGCGGAACCAGCGCGAAGAGCGCGAGCGAGAGCACGACCGCTCCGGCCATCAGGGCCAGCCGCACCAGCCCGGCCCACCACTGGGTCTCGCCGAGGGCGTCGTAGGGGCGGTCGTAGAAGAACCAGTAGCGCAGGTCCGCCGCTCGGAACGCCTCGATGTTGACGGTCATGACGACCGCCGTGATCGCGAAGAGGACGACGGCGAGGATCCGGGCGAGGAGCACCCGCGACGGCGGCTGATCGAGCCAGCGGTCGACGGCGGAGCGGCCGCCGGGGGCGAAGCCGCGCAGGCGCCAGCCGAACACGAAGAACGGCAGGATCCCGATCGCGCGTGCGAGCGAGAAGGTCGAGTCGATGTTGTCGTAGTAGCTGACCCCGACCGCGAGCACCACGCTGATCAGCAGCGGCCAGCGCAGCAGCGCCAGGTAGGGGAGGACGAGGCGGAAGATGCCCAGCGCGAGCAGGAACCACAGCGTCCAGCTCGGCTTCGTCGGGTTGAACTCCTGCTTGCCCTCGACCAGGAACTGCACCAGGGTCCAGATCGTCTCCATGATCAGGTAGGGCAGGAGGATGTCGGTCAGCACCCGCCGCATCGCGCGCCCGCTCGGGGCGCCGCTCTTGGAGAAGTAGCCCGAGATGATCGCGAACGCCGGCATGTGGAAGGCGTAGATCGTCAGGTAGACGATGAGCGAGGTGTCGGAGTTGGCCGTCAGCCTCTGGACGCCGTGCCCGATCACGACGAGGGTCACGCAGACGAAGCGCGCGTTGTCCCAGAGGGGAACGCGGCGCTTCGGGGTGACGGCTGTCCCGGCGGTCGCGGGAACCGGGTCGGCGGGCGGCACGCGGCCAGACTAGCGTTGGGCTGCGACGACGGAGTCGAGGGTGTCCGAGGCTTGACGGAAGGGGACGGGCGTGGATCGACGCGTTGTCGTGACAGGAGCGAGTTCAGGGATCGGGGCGGCCGCGGTCCGCCTGTTCCGCGAGCACGGCTGGGAGGTCGTCGCCGTCGCGCGCCGGCGCGACCGGCTGGAGGCGCTCGCCGCCGAGACCGGCGCCGGGTACTTCGCCGCCGACCTCACCGACGCCGCCCAGGTCGACGCTCTGCGCGACCACCTCTCCTCCTCCGGGCCCGTGCACGCCCTCGTGAACAACGCGGGCGGCGCGCTCGGACTCGACTCGGTCGAGAGGTCCGACCCCGAGGACTGGCGCCGCATGTTCGAGATCAACGTGCTCTCGGTGAAGCTCGTGACCAGCGCGCTGCTCCCGCTGCTGCGCGCCGGGATCCGGGGGAGCGGCACCTCCGCGGACATCGTGACGGTCACCTCGATCGCCGGCCACGTCGCCTACGAGGGCGGAGGCGGGTACAACGCCGCCAAGCACGCCGCGCACGCGCTGGTCGCCGTGCTGCGGCTCGAGCTGGCCGGCGAGCCGATCCGAGTGATCGAGATCGCGCCGGGGA
This sequence comes from Rathayibacter sp. AY1B7, assembly GCF_002932735.1. Taxonomy (NCBI): domain Bacteria; kingdom Bacillati; phylum Actinomycetota; class Actinomycetes; order Micrococcales; family Microbacteriaceae; genus Rathayibacter; species Rathayibacter sp. AY1B7. Next base: position 10,486 of record NZ_PSWK01000009.1, on the reverse strand, counting down.
TGGTGCAGACGGACGAGTTCTCGCTGGTCCGCTTCGGCGGCGACCGGGAGCGCGCCGACGCGGTCTACGCCGAGGTCCCCGACCCGCTGGTCGCGGAGGACGTCGCCGCCGCGATCGTCTCCTCGGTGGAGCTCCCCGCCCACGTCAACCTCGACCTGGTGACCATCAAGCCGGTCGCGCAGGCGGCCCCGCACAAGGTCGCGAAGGGACCCCTGGCCCCGCGCGCCTGACCGATGTGACGCGGAGGCCCGCGACGGCCTAGCCTGTCCCTCATGGTTTCCGACGCCGACGACTCCGCCGCCCTCCTCGCCGCCACGGAGAAGGAGGTGCTCGGCTGGCTCGAGTTCGGCGACGCCGCTCGGCACCTGGCCGACGACGTGGTCGCGTCGGGCTACCGGCCGGAGCTGGTCGTCGCCATCGCGCGCGGCGGTCTGCTCCTCGCGGGCGCCGTGGCCTACGCGCTCGGCATCAAGAGCTGCGGCGCGCTGAACGTCGAGTTCTACACCGGCGTCGAGGCGCGCCTGGCGGAGCCCGTGGTACTGCCGCCGCTGCTCGACGAGGCGTCCGTGCGCGGCAAGCGCATCCTCCTGGTCGACGACGTCTCCGACTCCGGCCACACCCTCGCCCTCTCGGTGAAGCTCATCCGCGCGATGGGTGCCGAGGTGCGCACCGTGACCCTCTACACGAAGCCGCGCACGGTGCTCGAGCCCGATTTCTTCTGGCGCCGCACCCCGCGCTGGATCGTCTTCCCCTGGTCGGCTCTGCCCCCGGTGGACGGAGCCCTCGCCGAGGACGACGAGTGAGCGTCCACCTCATCGGCGGCGGAGGCGGCGTCGAGCACGACCAGCAGCTGTACGGGGCGTTCCTCGCGGAGGCGCGCGCCCACGCGGTCGACGCCGGCCGGATCGAGGGCCCGCGCATCGCGATCGTCGTCGTCCACGACGGGCTCGGCCCGGAGGCCTACGCCGGCTACGCGGCACTGCTCGCGACGGTCGGCCCGCTCGACGCGTTCGCCGTGATGAAGCCGGAGGGCGGCCGGATCGATCCCGCGGTCTTCGACGACGTCGACGGGATCTTCGTCGGCGGAGGGCTGACCCCGGCCTACCGCGACGCGCTCGAGGCCTGCTTCCCGCGGCTGCGCGATCTCGTCTCCTCCGGAGTGCCGTACGCCGGCTACTCGGCGGGAGCCGCCGTCGCGGCCGACCGCGCCCTCGTCGGCGGCCACCGGATCGGCGGCGTCGCCGTCGTCCCGGAGGGCGCGGCGGAGGAGCTCGACGAGGTCACGGTGCTCGAGGGCATCGGTCTCATCGACGTGACGGTCGACGTGCACGCGGCGCAGTGGGGGACCCTCGGCCGCCTGGTCGCGGCCGTCGAGGCGGGCCTGGTCGACGGCGGCGTCGCGCTCGACGAGTCCACCGTGCTGATCGTCGGCACCGGCGCGCTCCGCGTCGGCGGCGCCGGCTCGGTGTGGCGCGTGAGCGGCAGCGACGCCGGAGTCGTCGTCGCGACGCTCGCGGCGGGCTGACCCGGTGGACCTCGCGGAGCTCGCGGCCTCGGGACTGATCGACAGGGGCTGGGCGGAGGCGCTCGCCCCCGTCGCCGGGGACATCGCCGCGATGGGCGACTTCCTCCGCGGCGAGGTCGCGGCCGGTCGGCCCTACCTCCCCGCGGGCCGCGACGTGCTCCGCGCCTTCGCCGCCCCGCTCGCGGACGTGCGCGTCCTCATCGTCGGACAGGACCCGTACCCGACGCCCGGGCACCCGATCGGGCTGTCCTTCGCGGTCGAGCGCCACGTGCGCCCGCTGCCGAGGAGCCTGCAGAACATCCACCGCGAGCTCCGGGACGATCTCGGCGTCGAGCCGCCCGAGCACGGCGACCTCAGCGGCTGGATCTCGAGCGGCGTGATGCTGCTCAACCGGGTCCTCACCGTCGCCCCCGGCGCTCCCGCCTCGCACCGCGGGAAGGGCTGGGAGGTGGTCACCGAGCACGCGATCCGCACGCTGGCCGCCCGGGACGCGCCTCTCGTCGCGATCCTCTGGGGCCGCGACGCTGCGTCGCTCCGCCCGATGCTGGGGGAGGCCGGAGTGATCGAGAGCGCGCACCCCAGCCCGCTGTCGGCCTCGCGCGGCTTCTTCGGCTCCCGGCCGTTCAGCCGCGCCAACGCCCTCCTGGAGGAGCGCGGCGCGGAGCCGGTCGACTGGAGCGCTCTCGCGTGACCGGGCGCTCGCCCGCGGGGCGGCTACGCTGGCCCGGATCGATGGGCGGAGCCGAAGGGGAGCCGGATGCTTGAGGAAGAGTACGAGAGCCGGCGCGTCCTGCCGCCGCACCTGCGGAAGGCGCCGCCTCCCGAGCCCGGCTTCTCGTTCGAGATCCGCGACGCCCGCGACGCCGACCTCCCGGACATCCGCGAGATCTACAACCACTACGTGCGCAACACGGTGGTGACCTTCGACGAGGACGACTCGACTCTGAAGGAGTGGCGCACGAAGTTCTCCCGCAACCAGAAGCTCGGGCTGCCCTTCATCGTGGCCGTCTCGCCGTCGGGCCAGATCCTCGGCTACGCGATGGTGTCGCCGTGGTCCTCCAAGCGGGCGTACCGCTTCACCGTGGAGAACTCGATCTACCTGCGGGCGGCCTCCACCGGCAAGGGCCTCGGCCGGGCGCTGATGGCCGAGCTCCTCGAGCGCGCGAAGGCCGTGGGGATCCGTCAGATCATGGCCGTCATCGCCGACAAGGGCGCGGAGGCGTCGCTGGCGATGCACGCGCAGTTCGGATTCGTCGAGGTCGGCCGGATGGGCCGCGTCGGCTTCAAGTTCGAGCGCTGGCTCAGCACCGTCCTGCTGCAGAAGACCCTCAAGTAGGGCCGACCCGCCCCTGCGAATGCGCCTCATCGACAGGTGCCGGGGAGCGCGCCGTCCCTACACTGGACGGCATGGAATGGCTCGTCCCGCTCATCGTCGTCGTCGCGCTCGTCGTCATCCTCGGGGTCTACCTCTGGGCGACGTACAACTCGCTGGTCACCCTCAACGTCCGCGTGGACGAGGCGTGGAGCGACATCACCGTCCAGCTGAAGCGCCGTGCGGATCTGATCCCCAACGTGATCGACTCCGTGAAGGGCTACGCCTCGCACGAGCGCCAGGTCTTCGAGTCGGTGACGCAGGCTCGCGCCGAGACGCTCCAGGCCCAGGGCCCGGCGGAGGCGTCGGTCGCCGAGGACCACATGCAGAGCGCGCTGAAGTCGATCTTCGCGGTCGCGGAGGCGTACCCCCAGCTGCAGGCGAGCCAGAACTTCCTCCAGCTGCAGGGCGAGCTGGTCGACACCGAGGACAAGATCCAGTCGGCCCGGCGCTTCTACAACGGCGGCGTGCGCGAGATGAACACCAAGGTGAAGGTCTTCCCGAACACGCTCTTCTCGCGTCGGCTCGGCTTCTCGGAGCGCGAGTTCTTCGAGGTCGGCGATCTCGCCGCGATCTCGGAGCCCCCGCGCGTCCAGTTCTAGGCAGCCGCCGTGTACAGCGCGATCGCCCGCAACAAGCGCAACACGGTCCTGATCCTCGTCCTGTTCCTGGCGATCATCGGCGGCCTGGGCGCCCTGGCTGCAGCGGTCTACCGCAGCACGACGATCGTCGTGGTGGTGCTCGTGATCGCCGCCGGGTACGCGTTCTTCCAGTACTTCTTCGCCGCTCGCCAGGCGGTCGCGCTCAGCGGCGGCGTGGCGGTGGAGAAGGCGGACGAGCCGAGGCTGTACCGCATCGTCGAGAACCTCTCGATCGCGACGGGCACGCCGATGCCGGAGGTGTACCTGATCGACGACCCGGCGCCGAACGCGTTCGCGACCGGCCGTGATCCCGAGCACGCCGTCGTGGCTGCGACGACGGGCCTGCTCGCGATCATGGACGACGCCGAGCTGGAGGGCGTGATGGCCCACGAGCTGGGCCACGTCCGCAACTACGACATCCGCGTCTCGATGATCGTCTTCGGTCTCGTCGTCGCGGTGGGCTTCCTCTCGGACGCCTTCCTCCGCCTGGCCTTCTTCGGGCGGGGCGGCAACGGCAACGGCGTGGGCAACCCGGCGCTCCTGATCGTCGGGCTGGTGTCGATGGTCCTCGCGCCGATCGTCGCCTCGGTCGTGCAGCTCTCGATCTCCCGCCAGCGCGAGTACCTCGCCGATGCGACCAGCGCGCTGACGACCCGCCACCCCGACGCCCTCGCCCGCGCCCTGCTCAAGCTCGAGTCCGCGGGCCGGCCGATGCAGCGGCAGAACAGCTCGATGGCGCACCTCTGGATCGCCGACCCGTCGAAGCCGGGGGTGGTCGCGCGCCTCTTCGCGACCCACCCGCCGATCGCGGACCGCGTCGCCCGCCTCTCCGAGATGGGCTCGCGCTTCTAGCAGGACGATCCGGCGGCCGCCCCGTCGCCGATCGCCGCCCGCCCGGATCTCACCCCGGGCAGCGGGGCACGCGTTACCACGCCGGACGGAACGTCATCCGGTCGGAGCCGCGAGCGGACCGCCGTCGACGGTCGTCAGGTACTCGGCGAAGACCGGCGCCGGGTCGATGCCGCTCGCGGCCGCGTCGACCAGCGCCCGCCGGACCAGGGCGAGGACGACGGTGGCCAGGACGGCCGCCCGGTGCGGGGATGTGCGGCCGAGCCCCATCCGCTCCGCGAGGAACGGCGTCAGCGCCTCCTCGCCGTCGTGCAGCGACTGCGCCCAGACGGCGCGCATCGCCGAGGTCTCGGTGAGCAGGGGGATCAGCCGGAGGGTGCGGTCGAGCTGGGGACCGGAGGCCGCCGCGGCGAAGGCGTGGCCGAGCGCCGCGTTCAGCGGCTCGGCGGCCGGGCGCTCGAGGAGGGCGCGTCCCATCGCGGCGATCGCGGCGGCGAGCACCGGGCGCACGCAGTCCTCCTTCCCGCCGAGGTACCGGTGGAAGGTCCGGAGGGAGACGCCGGCCGCGTGGGCGAGCTCGCCCGTGCCGACCCCGACGACGCTCCCGCGCTCGAGCAGACGGGCGACGCAGCGCTCCGAGAGCGCCAGCGCCAGGACGCCGCCGGGCGCGCTCACGCGATCCTCCTCAGTGCTGCGGCGAGGGCGGCCGCGAGGTCGCCGCGACCGACGACCTCGACGGCGTCGAGGCCCTGCCAGGCCGCCGCCTCGACCAGCAGTGCGGCGAGCCGCTCCGGCGTGTCGGCCGGGGCCCCCGGCTCGAGCCAGGCGGCCTGCACGAGGAGGATCCGGCGCTTGCGCTCGCTCTTGAGGTCGACCCGGGCAGCGATCACGTCGTCGAGGAGCACGGGGAGGACGTAGTAGCCGTGGACCCGCTGCTCGGCCGGGGTGTAGATCTCGATCCGGTAGCGGAAGCCGAAGAACAGCTCGGCCCTCGGCCGGTGCCAGACCACGGGGTCGAACGGCGAGAGGAGCGCGTCCGCCCGGAGCGTGCGGGGGCGTCGGGCGTCGACGTGCCGCCAGAGCGGCACGGATCGCCCGCCCCGCTCCCAGCCGCGCACCTCGACGCGCTCGAGCTCGCCCGCCTCGACCAGCTCGTCGATCGCGACGCGCGTGGGGGACTGGAGCAGCCGGTGGTAGTCGGCCAGGTCGCCGAGGGTGCCGATCCCGTGGGCCCGGGCCGCCCGGCGCACGAGCTCGCGGACGGCGTCGGGGAGGGGCACGTCGGCATCGAGCACCGCGCTCGAGAGGAGCCGCTCGGCGAGACCGTAGGAGCGCTCGAAGCGCGTGCGCCCCGCCGTCACCACCTCGCCCCAGCGGAACAGGACCTCGAGGCCGCGCTTGATGTCGGACCAGCCCCACCAGGGGCCCGTGCGGACGTTGGCCTCGTGCTCGACCTCGGAGGCGCGGAGGGGACCGTCGGCGAGCGCGGCGCGGAGCCAGTCGAGGGTGGCGCGGTTCTCGTGGGCCCAGCCCTCGTGCTCGGGCAGGCGGACCCGGCGGTAGTGCTCCATCCGCCAGCGGTAGAGCGGGAGATCCTCGCGGCGGACGAGGGCGGCCTCGTGTGCCCAGTACTCGACGTAGGGGCCGTCGGGGGAGAAGGCCGCGGCGTCGAGGAGGGAGCGCTCGTAGGGGCCGAGCCGCGCGAGCAGCGGCAGGTAGTGGCTCCGCTCGAAGACGTTCACCGAGTCGAGCTGGAGCGGGCGGATCCGGTCCACGGCGGCGCGCACCCGGCGCGCGTCGACCCGGGACGGACGGGGGCCGAACCCCTGCGCCGCCAGGGCGATGCGGCGCGCCAGCGCGGGGGAGAGCTGCTCGGTCATGGTCCGCCCACGCTAGCGAACGCCCCCGACATCGCCGTCCCCGATTCGCCCCCGGCGTTCGCCCGGCATTCACCGCCGCGCTCCCTCGCCGACTCGCGGCGCTCCTACCGTGCCCGAGGCCGTCCCGCCGGGGCGGCCCACCCGACTCCTGGAGGACCCTTGACCATTCAGCGCCTGTCGCGCACCGCCGCGGTCGCCGCCGCCGGCACCGCCCTCGTCTTCACGCTCTCGGCCTGCTCCGGCGGCGCCACCGCCTCGTCCGACGGCGGCGGCGCGGACGCGGCGTCCGCCACGTCCGCCGCGGACCTCGGCGGGCTGGACGCCCTGGTCGAGGCCGCGAAGGCCGAGGGCGAGCTCAACGTCATCGCCCTGCCCGACACCTGGGCGAACTACGGCGAGCTGATCAGCGGCTTCGAGGACGAGTACGGCATCACCGTGAACTCCGCCGACCCCGACGTCTCCTCCGCGGAGGAGATCAGCACGGCGGAGAACCTCGCCGGGCAGGACACCGCTCCCGACGTGTTCGACCTCGGGCCGGCCGTCGCTCTGGCGAACACGGACATGTTCGCGCCGTACAAGGTCGAGTCCTGGGACGACATCCCCGAGGGGAACAAGGAGGAGTCGGGCCTCTGGGTGAACGACTACACCGGCCTGATGTCGATCGGGTTCGACGCGGCCGCGGTGCCTGCGCCCACGTCGCTCGAGGACCTCCTCGGCGCCGACTACCGCGGCTCGGTCGCGATCAACGGCGACCCGACCCAGGCGGGAGCCGCCGCGGCCGCAGTGCAGCTCGCGGCTCTCCAGTCCGGCGGCTCCGCCGACGACGTCCAGGCGGGGATCGACTTCTTCGAGAAGCTGAACGACGCCGGCAACTTCCTGCCGCTGGACCCGACCGACGCCACCATCGCCTCGGGCGAGACCCCGGTCGTCTTCGACTGGAGCTACAACAACCTCGCCGCCGGGAAGGCGAACGAGGGCACCCGCGAGTGGACGACGACCGTCCTCCCGGGCTCCGCCGTCGGCAGCTACTACAACCAGGCGGTCAACGCCGACGCTCCGCACCCCGCGGCCGCGCGGCTCTGGCAGGAGTACCTCTACTCCGACGCCGCGCAGAACCTCTACCTCGCCGCCGGCGCCTACCCGGTGCGCCTGGCCGCGATGACCGAGGCCGGCACGGTCGACCAGGACGCGCTCGACGCCGTCGGCGCCGCTCCCTCCGACCTCGTCCAGTTCACGGAGGAGCAGACCGAGGCGGCCTCGTCGCTCCTCGCCGAGAAGTGGGCCGCGGCGATCCAGTGACCACCGCTCCCGCCGAGGCCGTCTCCGGGGCGTCCGCGCTCCGGGGACGGCGCGGCACCCCGGCCGTGCTGGGCGTCGCCCCCTTCGCGCTCTACGTCCTGCTGTTCCTGGCCGTCCCCACGGTCCTCGCGGTGGCGACCGGATTCACGGACGGAGACGGCCGCTTCACCACGGCGAACGTGCTGGCGCTCGGGGATCCCGTCGTGCTGTCCGCCTTCGGCGCGTCGCTCGGGCTCTCGGCCGTCACCGCCGTCGTCGGCGCGGTGCTGGGCGCGGTCGTGTGCCTGGCCCTGCTCGGCTCCGATCCGCGCGGGGCGCTCCGGACCGTCGTCGATGCAGCGGCGAGCGTCCTCGCGCAGTTCGGCGGCGTGATGCTCGCGTTCGCCTTCATCGCGACGATCGGCGTGCAGGGGATGGTGACCACCCTCCTCGCGGGAGCGGGCGTCGACCTCTACGCCGACGGCGTGTGGCTCTACCAGCTGCCCGGGCTCGTCCTGCCCTACCTCTACTTCCAGGTGCCCCTGATGGTGCTCACGTTCCTGCCCGCGCTCGAGGGCCTGCGTCCGGAGTGGGCCGAGGCGAACGCGGTGCTCGGCGGGGGCCGGCTCGGCTACTGGCTGCACGTGGCCCTCCCGGTGCTGGCGCCGTCGTTCCTCGGCTGTGTGCTGCTGCTGTTCGCGAACGCGTTCTCCTCCTTCGCCACCGCGGCGGCGCTGATCAGCCAGGGCGCGCAGATCGTCCCCCTGCAGATCCGCGCCGCGCTGGTCAGCGAGACGGTGCTGGGCCGTGAGAACCTCGCGGGCGCCCTCGCGCTCGGGATGCTCGCGGTGATGGTGGTCCTGATGTCCGGGTACGCGCTGCTGCAGCGCCGGGCCCGGCGGTGGCAGCGATGAGGCCCGCGCGGCTCCTGTCCGGGGCGGTGCTTGTGATCACCGGGCTGGTGTTCGCCGTCCCGATCGTCGCGATGGCGGAGTTCACGCTCCGCGGCGCCGGCGGCCACGACCTCTCGCACTGGACGGCGATCCTCGACCCGGAGAACGAGCGCGCCTACCGCTCGCTGTTCCGGGGGATCGGAAACTCGCTGGTCCTCGCCGTCGTCACCGCCCTCATCGTCCTGGTCCTGCTGGTGCCGACGATGCTGCTCGTCGAGATCCGGCTCCCGCGCCTGCGCCGGGCTCTGGAGCTGGTCTGCCTGCTCCCGCTGACCGTGCCCGCCATCGTCCTCGTCGTCGGCCTCGCGCCGGTCTACTCCGTGGTCACCGAGCTCGCCGGCTCCGCGCCGTGGACGCTCGCTCTCGCCTACGGGGTGCTGGTCCTGCCCTACGCCTACCGCGCCGTGGCGGCGGACCTCGCCGGTCTCGACGCCGTGACGCTCTCGGAAGCGGCCCGCTCGCTCGGCGCGGGCCCGCTCGCGGTGCTCGGGAGGGTCCTCCTGCCGAACCTGCGCCGGGGCCTGGTCGCGGCCGCGCTGATCACCGTCGCAGTCGTTCTCGGCGAGTACACGATCGCCTCGCTCCTCAGCCGCACCACCCTCCAGACCGGCCTGGTGCAGGTGTCGAAGTCCGACGCCTACGTCGCCGTGATCTTCTCGCTGCTCTCCCTCCTCTTCGCCTTCGCCCTCCTGATCGGGATCGGCCGCCTCGCGCGGATCGGCCTGCCGACGGGCCGGGCGCGTTCCTCGAAAGGCTCCTCGTGACCGCTCCCACCCTCCCCGGCGCCCGCGTGCGCTTCGTCGACGTGGAGCGGCACTACGGCTCCGCGCGAGCGCTCGACGGCGTCTCGTTCGACGTGGCCCCGGGTGAGTTCATCGCGCTGCTCGGCCCCTCCGGCTGCGGCAAGACCACAGCCCTGCGCGCCCTCAGCGGTCTCGAGCGGATCGACGCGGGGCGGATCCTCGTCGACGAGGAGGACGTCGCCCACGTCCCCGTCGCGAAGCGCGACATGGGCATGGTCTTCCAGTCGTACTCGCTCTTCCCGCACCTGCGGGCGCGCGAGAATGTCGAGTTCGGGCTGCGCACCCGGGGAGTCGGGGCGCGCGAGCGCCGGGCGGCCGCGGGGGAGGCGCTGGAGGTCGTGGGCCTCGGCGCCCTCGGCGACCGCTACGCGCACGAGCTCTCCGGCGGCCAGCAGCAGCGGGTGGCGCTCGCGCGCGCCCTCGTCACGCGGCCGCGGGTGCTGCTACTGGACGAGCCTCTGTCGGCACTGGACGCGAAGGTCCGCGTCCAGCTGCGCGACGAGATCAAGCGCCTGCAGTCCGAGATCGGCATCACCACGTTCTTCGTCACGCACGATCAGGAGGAGGCGCTCGCCGTCGCCGACCGCGTCGCGGTGATGAACGCCGGGCGGATCGAGCAGCTGGGTGCACCGGAGGACCTCTACGCGCGCCCGGCGACCGCCTTCACGGCCCGCTTCGTCGGCCTCTCGACGGTGGTCGCGGGGACGGTCTCGTCGGGATCGGTCCTCGCGCTCGGTGTGCGCCTGCCGCTCGTCGACGCGGCGGCGGCCGACGGACCCGTGTCGGTGTTCCTCCGCCCCGAGGACCTCGCCGTCGTGGCCGACGGCGCTCCCGACTCCCTGCCCGGAGTCGTCCTCGCCTCGAGCTTCCTGGGGCCGGTGCGGCGCTCGACAGTCCGGCTGTCGACGGGCGAGGAGGTCACCGTCCAGCACGCGTCGGGGCACCGCCTCGAGCCGGGGGAGCGGGTCGGCGTGCTGCCCGCGCGGCGCCCGGTCGCCGTCGGTCCGGCACCGGAGCAGGCGGCGGTCGGCGCCGCCGCATGAGCACTCCCCGGGGATACCGCGCGGGGTATGCGCCGGGGCCTAGTCTGGGCAGATGAGACTCGGCAGGTCCCGCCGCACCTCCGGCCCGCGCGCCGTCCAGCCCGCGTCGGGGCACCGCCTCGAGCCGGGGGAGCGGGTCGGC
>NZ_PSWK01000071.1:0-588 GCF_002932735.1 Rathayibacter sp. AY1B7 | reverse complement strand
CGATCAGCGGGTCGATGCCGAGCCGGTCGGCGATCCCCGCGCCCGAGAACCGCTTCGTGCTCTGGCTGCGCGGCCTCGACCTGCCCCGCCGTCCCGGCTGGATCGGCGGCGTCTGCGCGGGGATCGCCGACCGGCTCGGCATCGACCCGCTGATCGTGCGCGGGATCGTGCTCGTCGTCGCGGTGCTGGGCGGGCCCGCGCTCCTCCTCTACGCCGCGGCCTGGCTGCTGCTGCCCGACCAGGACGGCGCCCTGCCGGTGGAGCGGCTGCTCCGCGGCTCGCTCGACCGGGTGCACGCCGGGATCGGCGTCCTCGTGCTCGCCTCGATGCTGCCGGTGGCGCAGGGCTTCTGGTCGCTCGGCGGCGCGTACACCGGGGCGATGCCCTGGGCGCCCGCGACCGGGCGGACGCTGTGGTCGCTCGTGGTGCTCGGGCTGATCGTGGCCTTCGTGGTCTGGATCGTGCGGCGGAGCCGGCGATCGGACGACGCGGCCGCTCACCCGGCCCAGGGCTCCCCGTCCGCACACCCCTCCGCGACGCTCCCCTACCCTGCGCCCTCCGCTCCCGCCTACCCCGCCCCCGACCCCG
>NZ_PSWK01000070.1:0-603 GCF_002932735.1 Rathayibacter sp. AY1B7 | reverse complement strand
CGTGCGCCTGGGCGGTGATCGCCGCGGCGTCGGCGAGGAACCCCGAGCGGTACGCGACGTGGCTGAGCAGCACCAGCGCCGTCCGCTCGCCGAGCACCGGGGCGAGGTGGTCGGGGCCGACGCCGCTCCCGGGGTCGGAGTCGATCCAGCGGAGCGTGCTGCCGGTCTCGGCCGCGATGCCCTCCAGCACGTACCGGTCGGTGGGGAAGTTGTCGGTGTCCACGACGATCTCGTCGCGCCCCTGCTCCGCCTGGCGGGCGATCGCCGCGCGGGCGAGCTTGTAGAGCAGGACGGTCGTGGAGTCGGCGACGACCGTCTGCCCGGCCGCGGCTCCCAGCACCGCGGAGCCGAGGGCGTCGCCGACCTCGAGCGGCATGTCGAGCCAGCCCTCCTCCCAGCCGCGGATGAGGCGGCCGCCCCACTCCTCCTCCGCGAACCGCGCGAGCCGGGCGACGCTCGCGCGCAGCGGCCGGCCGAGCGAGTTGCCGTCGAGGTAGGAGCGGACCTCGGGGGTGCGGACGAACAGCTCGGGGCAGTGCGCGAGCGGGTCCTGGGCGTCGAGCGGATGCATGCCCTCACCCTAGGTCGCGGGTGCCGGGCGCG